>JBEIGR010000146.1:0-10516 GCA_040381795.1 Verrucomicrobiaceae bacterium
GTAGCCCTTGATGTCCACATCCACCACATGGACGGCACCACTTTGCAGCAGCTCATCCACTCGGCGAAGGGCATCATGACAACTGCGCCCGGGTCTAAATCCATAGCTGTGCTCGGCGAACTCTCGCTCAAAGATCGGCTCGATGGCCATCTTCACGGCGGCTTGCACGATGCGGTCGGTGACCGTCGGTATGCCCAACGGTCTCTTCTCGCTGCTGCCTGGCTTCGGAATGTAAACCCGTTTCACCGGCTTGGGCTGGTAGGTGCCTCGCTTGAGGTGCTCATTCAGGGCGAGCAGCCGACTTTGGCTGTCTTTGGCAAAGTGTCCTACCGTCATGCAGTCAACGCCGCAGGCCCCTGCGTTGTGCTGCACTCGCTCCCAGGCCAGTTGAAGTGTGTGCTCAGCGCAGACCTTGTCGATCAGGCTGAACCACACTCCTCCCTTAATCCCTCCTTCGAGGGCCATGAGCATCTTCTCGCTCCAGACGCCGCGTTGGGCCTTGTGACGCTGCCACAGGGCTTCTTCATCTTGTTTACCCGTCGCCGGGACTGCCGATGCTCTGGCTTCGTTTTGTCCTTCGCTTTGATGATCTTCTTTCCTGCCATCCTTCGCTTCACGGTCATTACCCGCTTCAACGCTACTAGGATGACTCTGACTTCTGTCTGCCGCCTCACGACGTTCCTGCGCAAACAGATTTGATTCGCTGCGCTCACCCCTTCGGGGCAGCCTATCGGCTGTCTATCTCCGCTACGCTCCGGTTCCTGTGTTCACGGCACGATCCTTGCCTGACATACAACCACCAACCACCCCAACATTCTCCGTGCCAGGTTCCGTATCTCCCGTCGCGGTCTGCTGCGCAAGCGCATCAGGGCTTCGCCATTGACTAGCAGGCTCGCCGTTCTGCTGTGGCCGAATCGTGTTCACTCTCATTGTCGTCTGTCAGGTTCTCTTCGTTGCTCTCCACCCCGCCTCGCGGCGACGCAGTTACTTCAAGTTCTCACCCAGAACACGGTTCCAGATGGCCGAGGTCTTCCACCCCGGAGGATCGTGACGCTTCACAGCGCACTGGCCATCTCGCTCCGCGAGATGAGCCTAGCGCTTCTCAAAGCCCCCGGCTTACGAGTTGTGGGAATCCAACATGCTGGCGAAAGCCTCCCGCTCATCTCGCGGAGCGAGATGGCCACTTTGCTTCGCCAGATCGTCATCGGTAGGTTTTCAATTACAACCTAGGCGAGTGCGCGATGGACCAGCAGCTGCTCAAAAAGCTCGACCCAAATCGCAGTCATGTGCTTTCTTATCTACCATCCAAGGTCACGGCCATGCCTTAAATTGCCCAATCGGGCCGGATCGTTCGGCAAAGGTCACGGCTCGTGTGAGCCGTGCGTTTTGCGCCGAAAACATCTGCCCTACGCGATGAGGCCTAGCTGCTTCAGCGTGGCCGCCAGCTCGTCCACCTTGGCTTTTTCCATGCCCACGAGTGGCAGGCGCAGCTCATCGGAGCAGTGACCGGCCAGCGCCATCGCGGTTTTGATCGGGATGGGATTGGTAGCGAGCTTCAGGAAGGCGGCGAGGAGCGGGTAATACTTCGCGTGGATCGTGTAGGCGGAGGCGTAATCGCCTTTGAGGGCGAGGTTCACCAAATCGCTGATCTGCTTGGGAATGAGGTTCGAGGCCACACTGACGATGCCGCAGGCACCCACGGACATGAAGGGCAGCGTGAGGCCGTCATCGCCGGAGAGGATTTCGAAATCAGCGGGCAGGATCTGCTTCATCTGGCTCACGCGCTCGGGATTGCCGCCGGCCTCCTTGATGGCGCGGATGTTTGGGCAGCTCTCGGCGAGGCGCACGAGCACATCGAGACCGATCTCGATGCCACAGCGGCCGGGGATGCTATAAAGCATGATGGGAAGCTTCGTGTTGTCGGCGATGGCCTTGAAATGCTGATACAGGCCCTCGGGTGTGGGCTTGTTGTAGTAAGGAGCCACTTGGAGAGACGCGGTCGCGCCAGCGGCCTCGGCTTCTTGAGTCAGCTCGATGGCCTCGCGGGTGGAATTCGATCCCGTGCCTGCCATGACGCCGCCACGACCTTTGGCGAACTCCACCGCCAGCTTCACCACCTGCTCATGCTCATCGTGATCGAGTGTGGGCGATTCCCCGGTCGTGCCGCACGGCACGATGCCCGTCACATCGTTGTCGAACTGGAAATCGACGAGACGTTTGAGCGCGGCCACATCAATTTGGCCGTTCTTAAAAGGGGTGACAATGGCGGTGTGGGTTCCGGCGAACATGGGAAGTGGAGTCAAAAAGAGAATGAGGGATCACGCAAGCACGGCTTCGAGTCGGCAGGCGAGTTCGTGCAAAAATTCAGGGGCGAAGTCGGCCCCGTTGGGCCATTCCACCGTGGAACCCTTGATCTCGAATTGCTTGAAGAAATCGATGTCGCGCAGTGGCTCGAAGACCGGCCCGTCCAGTTCTGCGGCCAGATCAGCCGTTCCCCGACTGCCATCGCTGAATTCGAGGGCAAGACGGTGGCCGCCTGCATGGCTGGCTGAGATGATGTGGAGAAAGCTCATGGCTATTCAAGAGGTGGGATCGGCAGCAATGTCTCACGATTTTCCGCCCGGCGCCAGTTCTCTATCAGCGCGACACGGTTCACCTCATGCCATTCCAAAACAGCCTGAAGCGCTCGTTTGGGGAACCGCCCGGTCACGACGCCTCCGTGAACCTCCACCGTGACCTCATAGTCACCGCAGTGCGCATGGAAGTGCGGCGGCGCATGATCACGAAAGTGCATGCGGATGATCACTCCGAGGAAGCGGCTGATTTCCGGCATGCCGAGGGTGGGTTAGATGTTCACGCTCCCCGTAAACACAAAGTCCGCCGGACCAAACAGCGTCACATTCGTGTACTCGCTCTTGTTCGGCTCCTCAAAGCCCACTCGAAGCGTGTCGCCGCCCTTCACGAGGACGCTCACGGGGCTGGAGGCGTCTGTCAGCTCATGGTGGATCAATGCACAGGCCACCATACCGGTGCCGCAGGCGAGGGTTTCGTCCTCCACGCCGCGTTCGTAGGTGCGAATGGCGATGCTGCCGGGGGCCAGCACCTTGGCGAAGTTCGCGTTCGTGCCCTTTGGCTTGAAGGCCTCATGATAGCGCAGACCCGCGCCCCATTCGCACACAGGGACGTTTTGAAGATCCTCGACGAAAACAACCGCATGCGGCACGCCGGTGTTCACGCTGTGGACGTTCAAATCCGTGCCGGCCACCGAGAGCACCTGCGCAAGCTTCAGGCCATGCGGAGCGCTCATGTTGATGCGCACCTGCCCAGCCTCGAACTCGGCGCTGATCATGCCAGCGAGCGTTTCAAAGCGGATCTTCGTGAGCGTATCGCCATGGAGGTGGTTCACGAAGCGGCCAAAGCACCGCGCCCCATTGCCGCACATCTCCGCCTCGCCACCATCGGCGTTGTAGTAGCGCATTTTGAAGTCACCGCCCTCGGTGGCAGGCTCCACGCACAGAAGACCATCCGCCCCGATGCCGCGATGGCGGTCACACAGCTTCTCGATCTGGTCCTTGGTGAGAGAGAGCTTCAGGTCGCGATTGTCCAGCATGACGAAGTCATTGCCAGCGCCGTTCATTTTGGTGAAGTGGAGGGTCATGGAAGGGGCGGCATAGAGAAGATTTTGCCCAGGAAGTCAATCACAGGCCTTCGAGGTGTTGCGCCGAGGCCGCCGCGAGGCATGGAATGCGCCTCCCGCCATGCCTGCCACTGCATCACGACTCTCGCACTTCACCGAATCCGTCATCCGCGCCATGACGCGGCTTTCGAACCAGCACGGAGCCATCAATCTCTCCCAGGGCTTCCCCGATTTCGATCCGCCGGAGCCCGTGCTCGCCGCGCTGGAGCGGGCCACGCGAGGCCCCTTTCACCAATACGCCGTCACCTGGGGAGCGCCGCGCTTTCGCCAAGCGCTCGCCACCAAAATCACCCGCCACTCCGGTGTCCCCGTCGATCCCGATCAAAACCTCGTCGTCACCTGTGGCAGCACGGAGGCCATGATGTGCGCCATGATGACCTGCTGCAATCCGGGCGATAAAGTCATCATCTTCTCCCCCTTCTACGAGAACTACGGCGCGGACGCCATTCTCAGTGGTGCCGAGCCCATCTATGTGCCGCTGCGTCCACCCCTCTTCGGCTTTGATCCCGATGAACTCGCCCGCGCCTTTGCCAGCGGAGCCAAAGCCATCATCGTCTGCAATCCCTCCAATCCCACCGGCAAGGTTTTCACTCGTGCGGAACTCCAATTCATCCTCGACCTCGCCGAGAAGCACGACGCCTTCGTCATCACCGATGAACCTTACGAGCACATCGTCTATGCGCCGCATGAGCACGTCTATATGAACTCCCTCCCCGGTGCCGCAGACCGCGTCATCGTATGCAATTCGCTCTCCAAAACCTATTCCATCACCGGCTGGCGGCTCGGCTACGTCCACGCCACGCCTCACATCATCGCCCAGGCACGGAAGGTGCATGACTTCCTCACCGTGGGAGCCGCCGCACCGCTTCAGGAGGCCGCCATCGCCGGTCTCGAACTGCCCACCAGCTACTACGCCGGCCTCCAGGCCACCTACGCCGCGAAGCGGGATGTCTTCCTCACCCACCTCCGCCGCACCGGCCTGCCCTTCACCGAGCCGCAAGGAGCCTACTATGTGCTTCTCGACATCTCATCCCTCGGCTTTCCTACCGATACCGAAGCCACCGAGTGGTTCATCCGCGAGATCGGCGTGGCGGGCGTCCCTGGCAGCAGCTTTTTCCGCGAGCCCGAGCACCGCTTTATCCGCTTCCATTTCGCGAAGAAAGAAGAAACGCTGCATGCGGCGGGTGAAAAGCTGGCGGCACTGGCCAATCATCCGCGCCGAGCTTGAGCGATCTTCAAATCAACCTCCGCGCATTCCGCAGGCCATCCGCCGTCATCACGGCCTGATGCCGGGAGGCCACCATGAAGTCGAGGTAGTTCTGCCACTGCATGGGACGCAGTGAGGCCACGCCGAGAGCGCGGCGGCTGTAGCCGTAATCGGCAATCTCCCAGCCAAACTCCGAATGGCGGTTCCGATACTCCTGACGGTGAATCCATGCGCCGAACTCATCTTTGCGCCACACCTCGGGATCATTGCCGGGCACGGTCTGCGCCAGCGCCCAAACGCCGCGCACGATATCGGCATCGTAGCCTTCGATGATGTCCTCCTCGGACCTCATTTGCCCAGTTCCTTGCTCTTCTCCGTGGAGGCACGCACCGCCTGGATGAGGGCATGACGAAGGCCGTGCTTTTCGAGTTGTTCCAAAGCGGCGATCGTGGTGCCGCCAGGGCTAGTGACCTCATCACGCAGCACGGCAGGATGCTTACCCGTTTGCAAAACCATCTGCGCCGCACCGGTCACCGTTTGTGCGGCAAGGCGCAGCGCAGCAGCGCGAGGCAATCCCATCAGCACACCGCCATCGGCGAGGGCTTCGATCACCGTATAAATATAAGCCGGTCCACTGCCGCTGAGGCCCGTGACGGCATCGAGAAGCTTTTCCGCCACCTCATCCGCCGTGCCGACGGCGCCGAGCAGTTTCGAGGTCAACTCTGCATCGTCGGCGGTGGCATGAAGACCACGCGAAAATCCAGCCGCGCCGGCTCCCACAAGCGCGGGCGTGTTTGGCATGGTGCGAATGACACGCTGACCTTCACCGAGCCAGCTTTCGAGTTTCGCGATAGCGATGCCCGCCGCGATGCTGAGGTAGAGCGGACGGTTTTTGGCCATCCCGAGGCTCACACACAGTTTTTCCATGTCCCCCGGCTTCACGGCGAGAATGACCACATCGGAGACTTCCGCCACTTTAAGAGCCGCTTCGGCTTTGGTTCGGCATTTGAGACCTTCTTGCAGTGCTTTCACGGCAGCAGGCACCGCATCGCAAAGCGCCACGCTCACGTTTTTCGATCCGAGGGCCGATTCAATGCCGCGCAGCAGTGCTCCGCCCATTTTTCCGCATCCGATGAGTCCAATTTTCAACATAGGACCGCGATTGTGCGGGCGGGAGCGGCTTCGCGCAAGCCTGCATTGCCATCATCACGGGAAGGATGTGATTGCGATCAAACCAGCGTGAAGCTACTCTGGCCTGTCATGAAACGATTCCTGCTCGCCACCGCCGCTTCTCTCCTCTGCACGCTCTCGACCTTCGCTGGCACACCTGCCGCTGCGACGATCCCCTCCTCGATCAATCCGTGGGATCGCCACGCGGTGGATTTTGAGACCGGTATGCTGTGGAAGATCGGCGGAGACACACCACTGGGCTACCGCATCGTGCCCTTCATGGTCTCCTGGCGCTCCCCTCGGGTCATTGGTCACGATTTTGACAACGGGGCCGCCCTCATCGTGCGCAATCGCCTCACCTTCATGGCGAACTGGTTCGAGACTGGCGCGGAAAACCGCTACCTCGGCATCGCGGGCGCTCCCTCCATCGAACTGTGGTCGCCCTGCAAATGCTGGGCGCTGTTTGGCTCCATCGGCGGCGGCATCGGCCTGGTGGATTCGCAGGGCGTGATCGGCGGTCAGGGCCGTGATCTCACCTTGAACTGGTTCGGCCAACTCGGCGTCGAGCATCGCCTCAATGACCATCTCTCGCTGCGTGTGAGCAGCTACTTCCAGCATCATTCGAATGGTGGAGCCACGAATCCAAATCCCGGCCTGAACTCCCTCGGTGCCCTCGTGGGCCTCGGCTGGACGTTCTAAGCCTCACTCAAACAACTCCATCTGCCCGCTGGGATCTCGTGGACGTCGAAAATGCTCCGTGGTGGGATCAGGTCGGCGATGGAGCATGCCAGCACGGCGCAGGCTGGCCTTGAAAAGCGCCGCGATCTGCTGGCTCCAGATGCCTTCGCCTTTCAGACGTGTGCCGAAGTCACCATGCGACATGGTTTTGCCCTGTGTCTCGGCGATGCGTCCGAGGATCTTGTCCTTTGAACCAGGGAAGTGCTCATCGAGCCACGCGGCAAAGATGTCCTTCACGGCAAAGGGCAACCGCACGACGGTGTAACCGGCGAATTGCGCTCCAGCAGCCTTGGCGGCCTCGATGATCTTCGGGATCTCGCTGTCGTTGAGGCCGGGAATGATCGGCGCAGAGCTCACGCCGACGGGAATGCCAGCCTCGGATAGCGTGCGAATGGCCTCCAGCCGCATCGCGGGGCTGGAGGCGCGGGGTTCCAGCTTGCGTGCCAGCTCGGGATCGAGCGTGGTGATGGAGATGTAGGCCGCAGTGGCTTGGCAATTCGCCAGTTCACTCAGCAGATCGGCATCGCGGGTGATGAGATGGTTCTTGGTGATGAGCACCACCGGGTGCCGTGCCTCGGCGAGGACTTCGAGGCAGCCACGAGTGATGCGGAGACGCTTCTCGACGGGCTGATAAGGATCGGTGACGCCGCTGAGTGAGAGCGTGCAGGGTTTGTAGCCGGGCTTCAGCAGTTCCGCCCGCAGCAGCGCAGCGGCATTTTCCTTCACCATGATGCGGCTTTCAAAGTCGATGCCGGAGGAGAAGCCGAGGTATTCATGCGTGGGCCGGGCGTAGCAGTAGGCGCAGCCATGCTCACAGCCTCGGTAGGGATTCAAGCTGGCCTCGAAGGGCAGATCGGGACTGCTGTGGCGGGAGATGATGGTGCTGGAGTGATCGATGAAAAACTTCGTCGGCACTCGCTCCGGGGCCTCACCCGGATCATACTCGACATGAAGCTGCGCGAAGCGCTGATCCGGGTTCACGGCAGCGCCACGACCTCGGGGAGCAGTTGTCTTCGCATCAGGCATGACGCGGACAGGACATCGGAAAGCGAGCCTGAAAACGACAAATTAGGCTCTTTTCACATCGCCGCGTGGCAGCAGCTCGGTACCTCGGTGCTGCCAAAATCGAGCGTGTCACGCAGCCGCCAGGCGAGGATGATGGCGGTGACGAGGGCGAGGCCACGCTGGAGTTTCCGCATCGTAGCGGGCTGAAGTCGGCCTCCGAGCCAGTGAAGCTGTGTTTGCGCCAGCCACAGCAGCGGCAGCGTGCCGAGGCCGAAAGCCATGGCAAACTCCGCACCGCGTGACGCATTGCCATTGGCCATCGCGAGAGCGAACATCATGTAAAGCGGTCCGCACGGAAGCAGTGGCGTGGCAAAACCGAGCAAGGCAGCACGCAGCATGCTCTTCATTTTGAAAGCGGCCGTCTGCACACGCCGCAATCGAGAGCTCAAAAAGGCGGGCTTGGGCAGCCACACATCCAATCCCATGCCCACGATGGCGAAGGCTAGCACCAGCAGCCACGGCAGCACGATACCCGCACCATGCTGAAAGAAGGAAAGCGGCATCGTGCCGATGGTGCCCGCCAGTGCTCCGACGAGACCATAGGCCACCAAACGGCCTCCATGATACAGCGCCGTGCTCCGCATGAAGCCCCCGTCTTTGGCAGAGATGGCCCAAGAGCACGAGAGCGGGCCGCACATGCCCACGCAGTGGACGCTGGTCACGATCCCAGCGAGGAAAGCGGCGGCGCTGGTATCGATCTGCATCATGGCTTGGCGTCTTGCAGATGCTTTAGCGGCACCGTTTCAGGCTGGTTGTTCATGGCGATGCAAAACAAGGCGCTCCAAGCCGAGAAGAGCATCACAAAGGCAGCGACGACGAAAAGCCATGGGCGACGGCCTAAAAAGCCGGGGGCGTTACTGCTGGAGGTATTGTTTGGGGTCGAGGTAGTCATTGGATTTGAGGCGGTTATCAGGCCCGACGAATTCGAAGGGCTTGGTCGTGTAGGTTTTGCCATCTTTGCTGTCGGTCACGCGGATGCTGATCTTGAAGGGGCCTTTGAAAGCGGTCTCCGGCAGGCTGATCATGAGCGGCTTCAGCTCCTCACCCTGCGCCGGGATCGTCACCGGTGTGTCTGAGCCTGCCACGACGAGCCCCGGCGGCAGTTCGCCTTGAAGGGCAAAGGTGAAGGTGCGCGGCTCACCGCGTTTGTTGATCATACGCATGAGGAACTGGTTCCGCAGCACGCCGTTCGCCACATAGTAGGGAGAGCCTTGCATGCGCAGCACATTGGCTCGCAGCGGCTCGATGCGGCTGGCCGCAAAGGCAAATGCCCCCACGCCCACGAAGAGCAGGAAGGTGTAGAAAAGGATGCGAGGCCTGATGAACTTCGTCTTCCCACCCTCAAAGGCCACGAGCGAGTCATAACGCACCAGCCCGGGCTTGCGACCCAGTTTGAGCATGATCGTATCGCACGCATCCACACAGGCAGCGCAGCCGATGCACTCAAGCTGGAGGCCATTGCGGATGTCGATGCCCGTGGGGCATACCTGCACGCAGCGGGTGCAGTTCACGCAATCACCCGCTCCGGTCGTGCCGGCCTTTCCGCGTGGCTCGCCGCGTGTCTTGTCATACCCGATGTTGACGGTGTGATCATCACTCAGGGCGGACTGCATGCGGCCATACGGGCACATGATCACGCAGAACTGCTCACGAAACCAGCTAAACGACCCGTAAAGCCCGGCGGTGAGAAACATCACCACGCCAAACGCCGTCGTATTCGCCGTGGGTGAATGATGCATCATGTCATACAGCCCTTTGATCGAGACAAAGTAGCTCAGGAAAATGTGGGCGATCACCAGCGAGGTGAAAACATACGCGCCGTGCTTCAAAACACGCTTCGTAATCTTCGACGACGTCCATGGAGCCGCATCCAGCCTGCGCCGCGCCGCCGCATCTCCATCGATCAGCCGCTCAATCCGGCGGTAGATGTGCTCAAGGAACACCGTGTAAGGGCAGGCCCACCCGCACCACACACGCCCAAAAAGCGCCGTCACATAAAACAGCGAGAAACCAATCCCCGTGACGAGAAAGAAGCCCACCCACAGATCCTGCACCGCCAGCGTCAGCCCCATGAAATGGAAGCGACGGTTCAGCACATCGAGAAACACCGCCGGAAAGCCGTTCACCGGAATCCACGGCAGCGCCACATACACGATGAGCAGCAGCAGGGCGAACCACCGCCGCCCACGCGAAAACTTCCCGCTCACATCCGCCGGGTGCAGTGTTCTTTTGCTCCCATCTTGATTGATGGAGCCAAGGGAAACCAAATTGGGCGCGTTCATTCCTACCCTCACCATGGCGAGCGACCTGCGCCCTTCTCACCTCCCCTTGCGCATGCCTCACAGGATCTTGCGCTGAAACCCTGCGCCCCATCAAGCTCAGCTACGTCAACGGCACCCCCGAAGCCCAAGTGAAACTCCAAGACTGCTTCGCCCTCACCACCCCCCCATCCTCTGCGAAGGCCGCCTCCCCGTCACCCTCAGCCTCCACACCCCCGACGGCAAACGTCTCGCGAGCACCACGGACTGGCCCAAGTTTCAGGAACGCTGAGGACAGGTTGCTGGCAGGGCGGCTTCAAGGTTTTTTACTGGCGGTGGCTTCACTGCGCTCCGCCTCCAGCAGAGCGGCGAATTGGATGA
>JBEIGR010000147.1:0-10513 GCA_040381795.1 Verrucomicrobiaceae bacterium
GAGCGGCCAGTGACGATGGGCGGCAGTGAAGGCGGAGGCGCTGAAGCGCTCTCCGCTGGCGGTGCGGCGGTCCGTGTAAAGGGAGGCGATACCGTGTTGGCTCTCGACGATGCGTGCGGCGGCTTGGGGAACCGGTGGCTTAGGGGAGGAGCAGGAGGCGAGGAGACTGCCCAGCACAGCCGCCAGAATGCTGAAAACCGAATGACGAGCGGTTGTCGTCATTCGGTGGGGATGTTTCGGGCTGGGTGCCAATTTGATCATTTCTGCGCAGCGGTATCTTCCGGATGGATGAGACCGTAATCGCCATCCTGGCGGCGGAAGAGGATGGCGAGCTTGTGATTCTGCTGATCGTGGAAGACCACGAAGGAACGCTGGCTGATCTCGAGATCGACGATGGCCTCATCGGGGAAGAGCGGACGGATTTTGTAGGACTCCTCGTGGACGTAGGCTGGCGTGACATGTTCCTGCTCGCCCTGGTGAACGGATTCCTCGTGAATGACGTGCTCCTGGATGTGGCGGATGGAGCCGTCTTTGCGCGGGCGATGGCTCTTGAGCAGGCGTGTCTTAAATTTCCGCATGCGGCGGGCGATCTTGCTGATGCTCTCGTCGATGGAGGCGTAGATGTCCTCGGTGGTGGACTTCACTTCGATGACGATGTGATTGGCGCAGAAGAGAATGATTTCGGCCATCTGGCGGTGGTGGCCCTGGACGTCGAGAATGATCTTCGCCTCAATGATGCGCGGATAGTCGAGATGGAGGCCCTCGATCTTCTTGTGCGCATACTCACGAATGGCCTGGGTGATCTCGAGGTGGCGGCCAGTGACGATGATAGGGAGGTTGACGTTGTGGACTTGCATGGTGGTTTGGGGTTAAAGATGGCTGGTGCCCTTTAGAATATACAATGTTGGACGCTGGATGTTCAAGGACAGGTTACATGGAGAAGTCCTGTCCTAGATAGAGACGACGAGCCTCGTCGTCGTTCACGAGAAAATCCTTCGTGCCATGGCGGCGGACTTTGCCTTCAAAGATGAGGTAGGCGCGGTCCACGATGTTGAGGGTCTCGCGGACGTTGTGATCGGTGATGAGGATGGCAAGGCCAGCCTGGCGGAGCATGCGGATGATCTCCTGGATCTCACCGACGGCGATAGGATCGACGCCGGAGAAGGGTTCATCGAGCATGAGCAGCTTGGGCGAGGTGACGAGGCTGCGGGCAATGGTGAGGCGGCGCTTCTCACCACCGGAGAGAGTGATGGCGAGGTTGTCGGCCACATGGTCGATGCCGAATTTTTCCATGAGGGACTGCGTCTGTTCGGCGGCTTCGGCGCGGGTGTAGTTCTGCGTCTCCATGACGCCGAGGATGTTTTCGCGAACGGTGAGGCGGCGGAAGATGGATTCCTCCTGCGGAAGGTAGCCCATGCCGAGTCTCGCCCTCATGTACATGGGCTGGCGGGTGGCGTCATTGCCATCAAAGAGGACTTTTCCGCCATCGGGCTGCACGAGGCCCACGATCATGTAAAAGGTGGTGGTCTTACCGGCTCCATTCGGGCCAAGGAGGCCGACGATCTCGCCTTTTTTGACCTCAATATCCACGCCGTTCACGACGGTGCGGCCATCGTAGATTTTTTTCAGGCCCTCGGTGTGTAAAAGCATCTCACCATCAGGCACCGTGGTGCCATCGGACATGCTAGAGGAGGTTTGGGCGGAGCTTTCGGACATCGTTCGCGGCTCAGGGCCGTACGGGTGCGGCAGGCGTGGGGGCGGGGGGCTGGGAGCCGGGCGCGGCAGCAGCCTTTTCATCGATCAGGGTGGTGCGGAAGACGCCGCCATCGGCCTTGAGACGGCCAGCCTGATCAATGACGATGACGCAGCGGGGATCGGTGGCTTCGAGGAGCTTGCTGCCGCGCTGGACGGAAGGCCAGCCGCGGAGAGTGATATTGCCGGTCTTGCCTTCGTAGATGGCCACTTCGTTGCAATGGCCGATCTGGAGTTCGCCGTTCTCGTCGAATTTTTCGATGGTGACCATGGTGCCGCGTGCGTAGGCGATCTCGATGCCGCTATCCTCGCCGCCGAGGGCTGGACTACCGGCGGCTTTTTTCTCGGTGCGTGAGGCGAGGATGTCTCCATCGCCGGACTTGGGCGCTTTCTTTTTGCCATCGGCTCCCGTTTTGTCCTTCTCCATGTGGATTTCGAGTTCCTCGCACTCGATGAAGGCATTGGGGTGGCGGGCGCGGACGTTTCCGCGGTAGATGCCGATACCGGTGTTGGCATCAAAGTAGGCTGATTTCGTAGCGGTGATCTCGGTGCGGCCGGCCTGGGTCTGCCGAGCGGATTGCGGATCATCGAGGAGCAGCGGCTGGAGTCTCTGCGGCAACGGCCCGACGGGTGGAGCGGGAGCTGCGGGAGTGGCGACGGCCACGGTCTCCGTCACGGCGGGTGTGGCTGGTGGTGTCTCGCGGCTCTGCATAGCTCCCTGCACGGTCTGAACGGCTTTTTGGCGGATTTCGGCCGCTTTTGAGCCAGTGGCCAGATCCTGAGCTTTTTTCTTCAAATCATCCGGTAGAGCCTCCATGGCGGCGCGGGCGGCAGCCTCGGCTTTTTGACGTGTTTCGTCGGAGACCTTGTCCTTGTTGCCATCGATGGCTTTTTTGAGCGAGTCGATGAGCGTGTTTTTTTTCGGCGGTGGCTCGGCGGCGGGCGTCTGCGCAGCAAGGCTGCCCGCAGAAAGCGAGAGCGCGGCGAGGCAGAGGATCGTGACGCGGCGGATCATGGTTTAGTGGGCTTTTCCTCGCTGCTTTTGGCCTTGGTGTCAAAGATGACCATGCGGATGTTTCCCTCCATGAGGCCGCGGTTCGTGGTGGTATCGAAGATGAGGTTGTCTCCCTCGATAGTGAAGTCCTGGCGGCTCACGCGGCCACGCTGCGTGCTGCGCAGGGTGGAGGTGGTCATGTTGTAGAAGGCGGTGGTGAGGTCGATGCGCAGGTTTTTGCCGGATTCAGCGCCGAACTGCTCAAAGATAAAGCCCTCCGCATAGAGGCGCTCGCCATCCACACGGCGCACGACATCGGCCGTCATGAGCGAGGTGCGGCGGCCGGCGGGATCAAAGGAAGGCAGAACGGCCCCCATGTTTTCCACGCCGAGCGGAATGTTCTTCGAAAGCACGCTGGCGAGGCTGCTGCTGGAGGTCTGGGCCTTAGCCAGAGCTAGCAGGCAGGTGCAAAGAATGACGGCGAGGAGGCCGGCACGCCGGTGGCGCTTAGTCGATGGAGCGGGTGATGGCATGGATCTGGCGCAGGGATTCGACGACGGAGGCGATTTGCGAGAGAGGGATCTGATTGGGGCCATCGGACATGGCCTTGGCAGGATCAGGATGGGTCTCCATGAAGACGCCATCGCATCCGGCGGCCACAGCGGAACGGGCGAGGACGGGCGCGAGCTTGCCATCGCCTCCGGTGGCGGTGCCGAGGCCGCCAGGACGCTGCACGCTGTGCGTGGCATCCATCACGACGCGGTAGCCAAGCTCCCGCATCCAATAAAGCGAGCGCATATCGGCCACGAGGTTGTTGTAGCCGAAGGTGGTGCCACGTTCGGTGAACATGAAATTCGCACAACCTGCGGCGGCGAGCTTGTCGGCGATGTTTTTAACATCCCACGGGGCCATGAACTGGCCTTTTTTGACATTCACCGCTCGTCCGGTTTCACCAGCGGCCACGATGAGATCCGTTTGGCGACAGAGGAAGGCGGGGATTTGTAGCAGGTCGATGTGCTTTGCAGCTTGGCGGGCTTCCTCGGGCGTGTGGACATCCGTGGTGACGGGCACGCCGAACTTCCCGCCGACTTTGGCGAGCAAGGTGCAGCCATCTTCGCAGCCGATGCCGCGATACGAGGAAATGGCGCTACGGTTGGCCTTGTCGTAGGAGGCTTTGAAAATCCAGCGCCAGCCGCGAGGACGAGCGAGGGCGTCGAGCTTTTCGGCGATGTCCCAGATGAATTCCTCACTCTCGATGACGCACGGCCCGAGCATGAACACAGGCTCCACGCCATCCATCGTCACTGAACCAATCTGCACCGCCGGAAGATCAAACATCCCTGGAAAAAGTTAAAGAATTGAGGTGGCGGCGGAAGAGCCGCCGCGCTGGCAAAATCCTAGCCGCTTCGAAGGCGATGACAACGCCTTACTTCTTCGCCGCCTCGTCACGCTGCTGGACGTAGGCCTCGCGGGCGGAGATGTAGGGATCGACGGCCTCTTTCGTGGCAGCATCGTACTTTTCGAGTTGGTTCGGCATGGAGCGGAGGGTGTTCACGGGCGGCGGAACGAGCATCCAATCATGGTTGGCATTGCTGCCGTGGAAGTAGAGAGCGTAGTTCGGTGGGTTCAGCGCATAGTCGCCAGCGAGGCCGACGATTTCGCGGGCGCTGCTGGGGCCAAGCAAGGGCAGGACGATGTAGGGACCGTGGCCGATGCCCCACTTCGCCAGCGTTTGTCCGCTGTCCTCGGCAGGAAGGTCTGCGATGTCAGGCACCTTGTCCGAGACACGCAAAATGCCGCCCAAACCGGCGACCGTGTTGACGAAGAATTTCTTCGTTTCGAGACCTGCCCGCTGGCCTTTGCCCTGAAGCACGCAGTTCACCACGCGGACGGGGTATTTGGCGTTCTCGAAGACGTTATCGATGCTCTTGCGGAAGATTTTCGGCAGGATCTTCTCATAGCCCTTCGAGATAGGACGGAAGATCACCGTGTAGAGGCCGTCATTGAGCCAGAAAGTGGCGCGATTGAGCTTTTCCAGCGGATCAGAGACCTTCACGGTGCTGCCGTAATCATCGAGAGCATCGGTGGCCTCCACGGTCATTGGTTTGTCACCCGCATTGGGTTTCTTGACAGCCAGATCGGCATCCAGCGCTGCCTTCGGCGTGGCGCAGGAGGCGAGCAAAGCGGTGGCGAGTGCGAGCGTGAGGATCTTTTTCATGACTGCTTGGATACGGACTGTTCGAGGGATTTAATCACCGCATCTGCGCCGCCTTTTTTATAGGTGGCATCGAGCTGGGAACGGTAATTGGCAATCATGCTCACGCCTTCGATCACCACATCGGTGATGAGCCAGCCGGGCTGCTCCATGCGGTAAGTCACTGTGTAGCGGCTGCCCTGATAAACGATGCTCGTTGGCACGTCCACACGCCCAGCGGCCGGCTCCGTGGCGGTGCGATACTGAATCTGAGGCAACTGACCCGGCGTGAATTTATTGCTGTAGGTGCGGATGACGAGCGTGGTGAAAAGCTGCACAGCCTTGGCCTTCTGCGCGGTATTGAAGGCATTCCATCCCGGACCGACGGCACGGCGCGTCATTGTCTCAAAGTTGACGTAGCGTTGCAACAGCGGCCGCACACTCGTGGCAATGGCCGATTTGCTACCAGCACGGTTCGCCACGGCCAGCACCTGGGTCATCGCGCCTTGCAGCTTAGCCTGAGCCTCGGCGGAGGCAGCGGAGGTGATGCTTGGCAGTGCCAGGCAAGCCATGGAGAGAATGAAGAAGGTGCGAGAAATCATGGCGGAGGTGCTGGAGCCTGCTGTGGTTCTGACTCCGCCCCCTTGTCAACACTTCCGAACGCCATTTTTCCGATGAGCGACTCCAGATCGACCGACGATTCGGTGTCCACAATGCGGTCACCGGGTTTCAAATATGTCTCATCGGCTCCGGGAGCGATGGCGATGAATTTGTCACCGATGAGGCCGGTGGTCTTGATCGAGGCGATGGTGTCTGTGGGCAGTTTCAGATGGGAAAGCACCCTCAGCGAGACGATCGCGGTGAAGTCTGCCGGATCAACGCGGATGCTCTCCACGCGACCGACCGGCACGCCCGCGACGACGACATTGCCGCCCTTGCTCAGGCCGCTGGTGTTCGTAAAGCGTGCCTCGATGACATAAGTAGCACCGCCGACGAGGGCACCCGCGCCGAGCTGGATGGTGAGCCAGGCGATGGCGGCGATGCCGATGGCGACGAAGAGGCCGGCAAGGAGTTCGAGCTTGGTGGGTTTCATAAGGCGGCGGCGGTTTGACGAAGCGCGGCCACGCATTCTCGCAGGGCGGCGGCGCTATCGCGAAAGGAACTGACAACGGGATCGGTAGAGGTGGTGAAGGCGGCGGGAGGGCCTTCGAAGAGCATTTTGCCGCCATCGAGCAGGGCCACGCGGTCGCTGGCGATGAGGGCCTCATCGAGGTCGTGGGTGACGACGACGGCAGTGAAACGAAACTGGCGCTGATACTTCAAAATCATCGTGAAGACCGCGTTTCGGCGCAGCGGATCAAGACCAGCGGTGGGCTCGTCAAAGAGAACGAGCTCAGGCTTCGTCACGATGGCACGGGCGAGAGCGAGGCGCTTCTGCATACCGCCGGAGAGCTGCGAGGGATAGCGATCGTGATGAGCGTCGAGTTCGAGCTGTTTGAGGGCTTCGAGACTCTGCACACGGATTTCCGCGTCGGAGAGATTCGTGGTTTGCTCCAGCGGCAGGGCCACGTTTTCCAGGGCGGTGAGCGAATCGAAGAGGGCGTTGCTTTGGAAAAGAAAACTGCAGCGGCGGCGGAAATCGGCGCGGGTCGAGGCATTGAGGTCTTTGCCATCGAAGCGAATGAGGCCCGCATCGGGCGTGACGATGCCGGCGAGGCATTTCAGCAGCACCGATTTGCCCGTGCCGCTGCGGCCCAGCACGGTGACGAGGCTGCCGCGTGGCACATCGAGCGAAGCTCCTGCGAGCACGACGTTGTCATCGAAGCGCTTGTGGAGCGATTCGATGCGCAGCAGCGGCTCGGAGGTTTCGGTCATCGGTGAAGCAGGAAGGAGGTGATCACGTCATCGAGGGCCAGCACGAGCACGCAGGAGAGCACGACAGCCCGCGTGGTGGCAGCGGAGACGGCACGTGCGCCGGTGCCCTGGCCGAGATGCGCATAAAAGCCCTGATACGAGCACATGGCGATGGTGATGAGGCCGAAGGTGCCCGCTTTGACGAAGCACTCGGTGAGATCTCGGGCCTCGACGGCCTTTTCGACGGCGGACCAATAAACGCCCGGCTCCAGCCCGAGCATGGCGGAGCCGGACAAATAACCGCCGTAAAGTCCGATGAGCACGAAGAGAGCCGTCTGCATCGGGAAGACAATCAATGCAGCAAGCAATCGCGGCGTGACGAGATAGCCTTCGCTACTCACGCCCATCGTTTCGAGGGCGGCGATCTGCTCCGAGTTGCGCTGAATGCCAATTTCAGCCGCGAGAGCACTTCCCGCCTGGCCCACGAGCATCAGAGCCGCGAGCACCGGGCCGAGTTCACGCACAAGGCTGAGCGAGACGAGTGCTCCGAGCAGGCTTTCCGAGCCAAAACGGTTCAAAACATAGTGCCCCTGAAGTCCGAGCACCAAACCGGTAAAAATGCCCACGATGAGGATCACCGGCAAACAACGCGTTCCCTGCTCAAAAATGGCCCGCAGGAGCCTGCGGGGCAGTCTTCGCGTTTTCGGCACGGCTGCGAACGAACGCACCGTGAAGCACGCCATGCGCCCCATGCCGCCCAGAAGCCGTAGGAAAGGTCTGCCGAGGGCTGCTAGCATGAGGAGCGATAGAGCGCGTTACTGGGAATCTTTGCTCACCTTCTCCAACAAGGCATCGACAGCGGCTTCCTCGGGATCGGGAGCACGTTCGGCGGCGGAGAATTTGAGGCGCTTCATCTCGGCGTCGTGGGTGATGCTGACCTTGTCGCCTTCGCGAATGTCTTCGCGGAGGAGATGCTCGGAAAGCGGGTCCTCGATGTGTTTTTCCACGGCTCGGCGCATCGGACGGGCACCGTATTGCGGATCGTAACCTTCCTTGATGAGGAATTCACGGGCACCTTCATCGAGCGTGATCGTGATGTTCTTGCTGAGGAGGCGCTTGGTGACCTTCGAGACTTCGAGATCGACGATTTTGGCCAGTTCAGGCTTCTCAAGCATGCGGAAGACGACCAGTTCATCGAGACGATTGAGGAACTCAGGCTTGAAGTACTTCTTCGCGGCCTCGTTGATCTTGCTTTTGATGCCTTCGTTGTCGGCACTGTCCTGCTGCATGGCCATGAAGCCAAGGCTGGTCTGGCGCTTGATCTGCTCCGCACCCACGTTCGAGGTGAGGATGATGATGGTGTTTCGGAAGTCGATCTTGCGGCCGAAGTTATCGGTCACCTGGCCTTCTTCGAGGATCTGAAGCAGGAGGTGCATCACATCCGGGTGGGCTTTTTCCACTTCGTCGAAAAGGACGACGGAGTAGGGCTTGCGGCGCACGGCCTCGGAAAGCTGGCCACCTTCTTCGTAACCGACGTATCCGGGAGGCGCTCCGATGAGGCGGGAAGCGGTGTGCTTCTCCATGTACTCGGACATGTCGATCTGGATGAGCGCATCGGCGGTGCCAAACATGAACTCGGCGAGATTCTTCGCGAGGAAGGTCTTGCCGACGCCGGTGGGGCCGAGGAAAAGAAAGGAACCGATGGGGCGGCGCGGGTCTTTGAGGTCCGCACGAGAACGGCGGAGTGCCTTCGAGATGGCGAGAACGGCCTCGTCTTGGCCGATGACCTTACCTTTGAGCTCATCGCCCATGCGGAGAAGCTTTTGCGCCTCGGCCTGCTCCATGCGCTGGAGCGGCACGCCGGTCCATTTCGAGACGACGGACATGATGTCGTTCTCACTGACATCCACGATGCGCTCCTGGCTGGTGTTCCGCCAGTTTTCAAGAACGTCATCGTAGCGCTTCTTGGCGTTCTTCTCACGATCGCGAAGATGCGCGGCCTGCTCGAAGTCCTGCTCCTTGATGCTGCCTTCTTTCTCGACGCGGATCTCTTCGATCTCGGCCTCGATGTCTTTCAGCTCGGGCGGGCGGGTCATCGCCGCGATGCGGGCCTTCGAGCCAGCTTCGTCCATAATGTCGATGGCCTTGTCCGGCAGGAAACGGGAGGTCAAATAGCGCGAGGAGAGGTTCACCGATGACTTGATGGCGTCATCGCTGTACTTCGCCTTGTGATGCATCTCGTATTTGCCGCGCAGGCCCATGAGGATCTTGATAGCGTCCTCGACAGATGGCTCTTCGACCTTCACCTGCTGGAAGCGGCGCTCCAGGGCGCTGTCCTTTTCGATATGCTTGCGGAACTCGTTCAGCGTGGTGGCACCGATGCATTGCAACTCGCCACGGCTGAGGGCTGGCTTGATGATGTTAGAAACATCGAGAGCGCCTTCCGCGCCGCCGGCGCCCACCATCGTGTGCATTTCGTCGATGAAGAGAATGACGTTCTTTTGACGGCGAATCTCATCCATGACGGCCTTGATACGCTCTTCAAACTGGCCGCGATACTTCGTGCCGGCCACCATGAGGGCGAGGTCGAGGGTGATGACGCGCTTATCGCGAAGGATTTCGGGCACATTGCCCGCCGCGATCTCTTGAGCGAGGCCTTCGACGATGGCGGTTTTGCCCACGCCAGCTTCGCCGATGAGCACGGGATTGTTTTTCGTGCGGCGGCAGAGGATCTGGATCACGCGGGCGATCTCCTCGCTGCGACCGATGACAGGGTCCATTTCGCCCTTCACGGCCACTTCGGTCAAATCACGGCCAAAAGCCTTCAAAGCGGGCGTTTTCTCGTTCTTGCCCTTCTTTTCATTCGGCGTGCCACCACCGGGAGTGACGGCTTCCTTGTTGCCATTGCCTTCTTCCTCGTCTTCACCGTCCTCGTTTTGGGAGGTGAAGTTCGGATCGAGTTCGCGAAGAATTTCGCTACGAGCCTTGTCGAGGTTCACTTCAAGGTTCCGCAGGACCTGAGCGGCCACGCCTTCGCCTTCGCGAAGCAAGCCCAGGAGGATGTGCTCGGTGCCCACATAGCTGTGATTGAGCGCCTTGGCTTCCTTGGAGGCCAAAGCGAGCACCTTTTTCACGCGAGGCGTGTAGGGGATGTTCCCCACCATTTTTGTCTCCGGGCCGGAGCCGACCTGCTGCTCGACTTGCAGGCGCACCGTTTCGAGATCGAGGCCGAGCTTCGTCAGCACGTTCACCGCGACGCCCTGGCCGAGTTTGATCAGCCCGAGCAGCAGATGCTCCGTGCCGACGTAGTTGTGGTTGAAGCGATCCGCCTCTTTGCGGGCGAGTGCCAGGACCTGCTGGGCACGAGGAGTAAAGTTGTTCATCATGGTGGGCGGAAAAGGGTTCCGAGAGATTTAGTCAGCGGAAAGTTAGGAGTGCTGGAAATGGAATGCAACCACGGGGGAGTACAATTCCTTCGCCGCTAGAATGAGCCTGGATTCCCCTTTGATAGAAAGGTTCATCGGAAGGCTGGAGCTGTGCTTTGACAATGGCGGGCCGGCTGCCACTTAAACAGCCACCCCGATGCCGCTCCCGAAACCGCCCCAAACCAGCCGCCGCAGGCTTGCGACGCTGTTTTTCGTGACGGCGATGCCGATGGGCATGTGGGGTGTGCCTTTGAGCACGGTGTTCAATGCGCATGGTCGCGGGCATCTCGTGCC
>JBEIGR010000148.1:0-10472 GCA_040381795.1 Verrucomicrobiaceae bacterium
GCGCACTTGTGAGCTTGATGTCAGAGTGGCGGAGAAAGCGCGAGGCCGCAAAGATGCCGTGCCGCTGTGCCACCACAGAACCGGCTTCCTTCCGCAACTCATGCAGCGCCTTTTCCGCTGTGATGCCATGGCCGCGAAGCCATGCCATCAAGGCATCAAGCGTGCGGTTCGCTCGATAGCGGCGCTGGTTCGCATTCGTCACCGCAGCCACACGGGAGCGCAGCACATAAAGGCCAGGATCAACGGCCCGCCATCCGCGCATCATGGCGATAACCTCCGCGTCCAGCTCCACGGCTCCCTTGCTCGTCTCGCACTTCGGCTGGAAGTGCTCGTGACCCTCAATCCGCAAAAGGCCCGCCGCGAAGTCCACCGATGCCCAGCGCAGTTTATCCGCTTCATTCCTGCGCAGGCCCGCGAACATCAGCAGCACGAAGGCTTTCCACAGTTCCAGCTTGGAAGCATCGCCGCCCAGTTCCTCACGCGCTGCCGCTATCAAGGTGGCGGCATCTATCTTGGATTCATAGCGCATGCTCTGCCGCTCGAAAAACTCCACCTCTGCGAAGGGAGGCGGCGGCAGGATCAAAGACCGGTCAAGGTGGCGAAGTATCTTCCGGGCAAACAGGCAGTTCGCTTTCCGAATCACACTGTTAATCGTCGTCTTTGCCGCCCGCTGCTTAGCCAGGTCTGCCCCGGCCTTTTTCAGCGTGGCGAGTCTCCACGCATGCACAGCGGAAGGCGTGAGGCAGGAAAGCGGCAGTGCGTCCACCTTGTCACGCCATGCTTGCGCCCCGCCAGTGCGACCTGCCCATTTCGTGCGGTCGCTGCGATCTAAGGCCGCCACATCGGCGACAATCTGACGAAGTGCCCCGGCATACTCCCACACACTCACAGGCCGCGCCGTGGCAACGCTGGATGCTGCCGCGATGAACTCGCCCACGGTCGCAGGCTTTGGCACCTTCACCGGCTTAGGCTTGTTCAGATCAAGAACGGCATCCCATCCACTGCTTACAAGGGTGCGGTAGATGTCCGCTGCCTTTTGCGCCGCTGCCGCCTGATTCGCGGTGCGCAGGTTGATCGTCTCACGCCTTCCAGCGTGGGCAATCTTGATGCACCAATCCGCCACTTCATGCCGCTGGCCGTTTCGGTGGTAGGAGTTCCGAAAGAGCCGGTTTCGCCAGTAACGAACATCCGTCTTTGCGTAGATAGCCCCGGAATCCGGCGCTTTCCGCTTGGACGCTGGCACGAAATGACCGGCGGCGTTTTCGGTGCTCGCAGGCTTGGACACATCTTGGACAGTTTTCTTGTTCATGTCTGATAACGCGTGATGAGTGTCAAAGAGGGGCGGCAATCGCGAAGCCCTGAAATGGCGGGCTTTGCAGCGATTAGAGCCAATCAAGCCTCATCAGGCGTTATCAGTCCAATTTCGATTTTCTAATCCGTCGGTCGCAGGTTCGATCCCTGCCGGGTGCGCTTTTTGGGAGGTAGTGAGGACACAAGAGCCTTTCGCATCGGTTTCGCCGCGAGACACGGATGCAAGACTCCAGCAAGGCCGACGCCCACGACCAGCTTGCCTCGAAAGCGGTTTCATGGCATGATCGCCTCATTATGAACGCCTTCGCCGAGCTCGAACAGGTCTTGAACCCCGCCGAACCCATTTTCACGGTGGAAGGCGCGCGGCGTTTAGTGAACATGCCGCCGAATCCAGAGCGTATTTCCCGCATGGAAGAGCTCGGCGACAAGGCCAGCGAAGGATTGCTTTCCATTGTAGAGCGCAGCGAGTATGAGGCGTTGATCCACTCCTCGAAACTCATGTCAGTGCTGCGTTTGAAGGCAGGAGCCTTTCTCCAAAACCTCCAAGCGGCCTGATCTTGGACGCAAAGCTGCGAGATCGCGTCCGGGAGCGAGCGCTATGGCGCTGCGAATACTGCCGTCTGCGGATGCAGGATGAAATCGACGCCGCTTTTCACATGGAGCATATCGTGGCAAGACAGCATCGGGGTCCAACGGCTGAGGAAAACCTCGCTCTGGCCTGTCTGGCTGCAATCTGCACAAGGGCACTAACCTGTACAGCCTAGACCCGGACACCAACCAGCCCGTGCGGCTCTTCGATCCACGCAAGGACCGCTGGGAAGACCATTTCCGACGTGATGGAGCACTCATTCTCGGAATCACTGATGTCGGGCGTACCACCGCGTGGCTGCTCCAGTTCAACAGCGATCTGAATCTACTGCAAAGACAGGCGATCCTCGAAAAGCATTCGCTGGATTGAGGTCTCATGACTCCGCCGTCTGGGGACGAAGCTTGGCGAAGTCGAGGTTGTCAGCAGGCATGACGGCTGAGGGTGGCATAGGCGGAGTATTTCACAGCGCGGAGAGATGGGTAAGCGTCGCCTCGGAAACTGCTAGCTCATCGCTCTCCGTCATCGACGGGTTTGCCGGGTTGCAGTTGGTCGTCTCGAAATTCGTATTGGACGGTCATGTGCTCATGGCTCTCTCCGTTTGGAGCAGGACCTTTTTTCGGATTCCAATAGAGATGGTGATAACCCATCAAGGTTGTCTCATCGAACCAATTGCCGCTCGTCCAGAACCCCCATCCTTGTTTTGTGAGATCGGCAAAAGGATCCGTTTTGGCGAAGATGTCATGGGCCCGCAAAGGCTTGCACACGTCATCGGCGGTGAGGGCGATACGATCAACGAACCCTCCCGTGCCGCTGTAGTCAATGCTCACCCAGACGATTCTGCGAGTTTTGGAAAGTTCACGGGCTTTCGAGGCCGTGGCGTCGTTGATGATGCCGATGTCTAGGTCACCCGTGGCGATTACTGGAACAAATCTCGTTTGATCGCTTGGTGTACTGCGCAGCACCAAAAGACCGACAGCGCCGTCATTTCCGTGTTTCAGGCGTTCGTCAGACAAATAGCGGATGCTCATCATTCGCCGGCCAGGCAAGTAATCGAGATCACTGAGATGTGCAGTGATGCCTTTCGGCAGTGCTTGGAACTCAACGACTGTGTCCGGCTTCTCTGGAGCAGATACTGGCTCGTGGTGGACGTAGAAGTCGAGCGGGTGAGCGTTTTGAAGCTCGGTTTTCAAAACGACAAAAGCCTCCTCGTTGGTGAAGGCTTGACCGAGCGAGGCGATGGCAAAGAAGAGCAGCAGACGTGTCCACATGCTCAATTCGATACCACAGCAGGCTCCGTGCGGCGATTGAGGAATTGGCGGCTCTTCACGATCTCCAGCACGGCAGCCGAAAACTTGCCGTCATTCGCCTTCAGCGATGCCTGCATCTGCTGGAGGAGCTTTTTGTCGCTGGGGAGGGTTTGGCGGCCGAGGGCGTAGCCAAGGAGTTTGCGGGTGAACTGGGTGAGGAACTGCGGCTCGTTCTTTTTGAGGTAGTCGCGCAGGCCGGGGAGGCCGGTGAACTTGGTGCCGTCCATCATTTCGCCGGTGTCGTCGATTTTGCCGCCGGCTTCATCGGTGGGGCGGAATCGGCCGATTGGGTCGTAGCTTTCCAAGGCGAAGCCGAGCGGGTCGATGCGCTCGTGGCAGACGGCGCAGGCGGAATCAGTGCGGTGTTGCATGAGGGCTTCACGCAGGGAGGAGGGTTTGCTGGTTTCTTTGAGTTCGGGGACGTTCGGCGGCGGCGGTGGGCTGCTGAAGCCGAGGACGACTTGATAAAGGTAATCGCCTCGCACGACGGGGCTGGTGCGGTGGGGGCGGGAGGTCTTCGTCAAGATGGCACCCATGCCGAGGAGGCCGCCGCGGTTTTGCTGCGCGGCTTTAACCTTGCGGAAGTCGCCGCCGGTGACGCTGGGGATGCCGTAGTGCTTGGCGAGGCGTTCGTTGATGAAGGTGTAGTCGCCGCCGATGATGTCGGAGACGTTGCGGTCATCGCGGACGAGGTGCGTGAAGAACTCGACGGCCTCGCGCTGCATGTCGTTTCGCAGTTCGGGGGTGAACTGCGGGAACTTTTTCTCATCGACGGTGCTCTTCTCGTCGAAGCCATTGAACTTCAGCCACTGGCCGGCGAACTCTTTGGCCAAAGCAGAGGCTTTCGGATCACGCAGCATGCGCTGCGTGTGCGCGGCGAGCACTTCTGGCTTGAGCAGGCTGCCGTCATCGGCGGCTTTGCGGAGTTCCCGATCTGGCGTGGAAGCCCAGACAAAATAGGAGAGCCGCGAGGCGAACTCGTGGGCATTCAGCGGCACCTCGGTGGTCTTCGCATCGGCGATGGGCGGCAGCGTCTCAGCTTTGAAAAGGAAGTGTGGCGAGACGAGCACGCGCACGAGGACTTCACGAGCAGCGGATTCGCGGTCGAGTTCCTTCTTGAGGCTGGCGTAGTAGAGGCTGTCGAGCTTGCGGTTGTCTTCACCCGAGAGCGGGCGACGCCAGGCGAGGCTGGCGAAGTAGTGCAGGTGGCCGAGCATCAGGCTGTTGTATTCTTGTTGCTGCTGGGGGTTGAGCTTGCCGGCGGTGGCGGTGTAGCCCCAGTCCTTCTTTAAGTAGTCGAGGTACCTTTTATCCTTCTCGCCGAGGAGTGAGCCGAGTTGATCATCGCTGAAGTAATAGACGGTGATGTTCGGCTTGCCGCCGCGGTAGAGGTTGTTCGCGACCTCTTCGAGGCGGCGCTCAAACATGTCGGGGAACGCGGCTTTCATCTTGTTGAAGTCGTTCATCGTCTCACCGGCGGCTTTGGTGCCGCGTTTCCAGATGGTGAGCACACCGGGGATGATCTTCGTCACGTCGCGTGGTGTTCCTGTGGTCATGGTCCACTGGATGGTGGCCTCGTCTGCGTCGGGGCTTTGCAAGTCGAGGCGTGCATGAACCAGGAGCCAGTTTGCGCCCTCGGGCAAAGGCAACGTGAAGACCTGCGGCGCGGCAAAGGGAAGCACGCTTGGCTCGATGCTGCGCCCGGGTTGCGGATGCTTGCCGTAAAGCGAGCGCACCTTCTCCAGTTCGGCAAGATTCGGCGGCGGCGGTGTTTGTTTGCGCTTTTCAGCGAGCGTCTTGTCGAGCCAGGTCAGGTAATTGAGCTTCTGCTTGCCGATGTGGTAATCGATTTGCGTCACGAGGGCGATGTCGCCTTTGTTGCCATCGCCAGTGTCGCCAAAGCAGAGGTGGACATGCGTTTTGCCATTCACCGGCCCCTGCATCACATAGGGGCGAATGCCGTCGCTGTCCTGCTGCTGGCGCTGCACGCCGCTGCCGGGCTTTTTCGGGTTGTTCCAGCTCAGCATGTCGGCCTCGATGGCTTTGATGCGCTCGTGCGCGGCTTTTTCATCGGCGGGCAGCCCGCGCCAGGCCACGCGAGTGAGATCGAGGAAGCGGCTCTTGGGCTCGGTGGAGTTCACGAGGTTCCACCAATTGCTCAGGAAGTGAATGCTGAGCTTCATGTCCTTCGCGAGCTGATCGAGCGGCTCGTTTTGGTTCTTGTGCTTCCAGCAGGCGAGCATGTAATCGCCCTCGCGCATCGGCTGGTCATCTTTGGGCAGATGCGGCGCGGCTTTCTGCTGATACCACACATAGAGGCCCTGCTGCGCCTGCGCTTTGACCTGCTCCGGCCCGCGAAGGCCGATGCGGTTCGGATGAAACACAACACCGGTGCCCGGCATGATCGTGGCATGGTCCGCGAGCTTCCGCGCGGCGGCGAAATACTTGTCGATGGCCGCCGGGCTCATGAAAAGCACGTCGCCGGTATTGGTGAAGCCTTCGCCGCCACCGCCGTCGGTCTGGAATTCTTTAGCGAGCGAATAATCGTGGCCTGTGAGGTCACGAATGGTGTAATCGTATTCCGCGTTCGTGAGGCGGCGCATCGTCACGGGGCCTGGATCGCCGGATTTCGCCTCGGCGAGCACATCGAGCGACTGCTGCACCCAACCGGTGATGCCGGCTTTTTCTTCGGAGGTGAGCTGTTTCGCCTTCCGAGGCGGCATGTCGCCGTTGTCGATGGTGTCTTTGACCTTGCTCCAGATTTCAAATTCCGCCGCGAGCTTCGGATCGGCCGCGAATTGCTTCAAATCGACATCGCCCTTCATTTTGTCGGCGTTGTGGCACTCGTAGCACTTGGCGGCGAGCATGGATTCGACGGCCTTCCAGTCGGCGGAGCGAGCTGGAAGGACGAAAAGGACAGAAGGGACGAAAAAGACGGCGAAACGGCGCATGGGGGCGGAGGACTACGCATGGAACGGGGCATCTTTCATGCCGGATTTGTGCCCCGTGTCGTCTCTCTTGCCGAAAGGGCCGGAACGTGGGTATTCTCGCAGCATGACACGGCTGAAATCACCGCTGCACTCGAAATGATCCGCCAGGAGACGGATTTGAACGCCAAGGCTCTGCTGGGAGAAGTCACGCTGATTCCCGTCGAAGATGCGCTCGTAGGTCGAGTGTATGCTGCTCGGTGTTATTGCAGCGGCTACGATGAAAAAGATGATGAGTGCGCCAAGAAACTCATGACCGCGGTTCTTTTGGGTCATTTGCCAATCGACTGGGAAGAGACGCGAAAGATCGCTGCATGCCCCAAGTTCAACTGCCTATCTGTTTTTGAGGCCTTCAAGACCGAGGTGGAAGCTGAACTGGCAAAATCCCGCTCTTGAGCTACTTCTAGCCAAATGACACCCACAACACTACCCATCAAACCCGACCGCCGTTGGACCTGGGAGCAATGGCAGGCGGGCCGCGCGGAGCGGCGCCGTGTGGGGAATCTCGTGGCGCCGAAGAACATCCGGCGCACGAAGAGCGAAGGTGATGAATACCTCCGCGAGACTTACGGCGGCGAGCGGGGACCGAAGTTCAACAAGCCCTTCGATCCCTCGGCGGACGAGGTTTGAGGCCGCGTTTTACTCCCGCCTCATCTGCCAAACGATGAAGGCCATTTCCTCGGCGGATTCATGCAGATGCTCGTAACGGCCGGATTTGCCACCGTGACCGGCGCCCATGTTTGTTTTGAGGAGGAGCAGGTTTTTGTCGGTCTTTAGCGCACGCAGTTTGGCGACCATTTTGGCCGGTTCCCAGTAGGTGACGCGGGGATCGTTCAGGCCGGCGGTGTAAAGCATCGGCGGATAGGCTTTGGCGGTGACGTTGTCGTAAGGACTGTAGCTGCGAATGAACTCGAACGCGGCCTTGTCCGTGATGGGATTCCCCCACTCGGGCCATTCGCCGGGGGTGAGTGGCAGTTCTTCATCGAGCATCGTGTTCAGCACATCGACGAAGGCGACGTGCGCGACGATGGCACCAAAAAGCTCCGGCGCTTGATTGGCGACCGCGCCCATGAGCTCGCCACCGGCGCTGCCGCCGCTCGCGGTGATGCGGCCCTTGGATGTGAAACCGCGCTCGATGAGGCCGCGGGCGGCATCGACGAAGTCATTGAAGGTGTTCGTGCGCTTTTGCAGCTTGCCGTCGAGATACCACTGGTAGCCCATGTCATCGCCGCCGCGGATGTGGGCGATGGCATAGGCGAAACCGCGATCGACGAGCGAGAGGCGTGTGGTGGAAAAATCCGGCGGCGTGGCCATGCCGTAGGCTCCGTAGGCGTAGAGATGCAGCGGCTGGCTGCCGTCCTTTTTGAAGCCCTTCTTCGTGAGGATGGAAACGGGCACCTGCGCACCATCGCGAGCCTGGATCATGATGCGCTCAGTTTGATACTGGCTGGCGTCGTAACCGCTGGGGATCTGCTGCACCTTCAGCGTCTCCAGGCGCTTCTCGGTGAGGTGGTAGTCGTAATCCGTCGCGGGTGTGACCATGGACTCGTAGTCGAGGCGCAGCTTCGTCACAGCATATTCGGGATTTGGGCCGAGCTGCGCGGCGTAGCTCGGTTCTGGGAAAACGATCGGCTCCGGCTTCAAAGGCTCGTCGTAGCGGCGGATCTCGATCTGATCGAGCCCGTCGATGCGGCCCTCGGTGACGAAGAAATCTTTGAAGAGACCGATGTCGGTCAGGTAATGCCGATCGGAGCCTGCAATGAGCGTTTTCCATTCGCCCGGCTTCTGCAGCGAGGCCGTGGCGATGCGGAAGTTCACATGCTCGTCATTCGTGTGGATGTAGAGCACGCCATCACGGACATCGACATCGTATTCGCGGCCCACTTGGCGCGGACTGATGAGGATCGGCTCGGCGAGCGGATTCGCGGCGGGGATGAGGCGCACCTCGCTTGTCACCTGATCGCCCGTGCCGAGGATGATCCAGTCTTCCTGCACGCTGAGGTCAACATCGCAGCTAAAGCCGATGTCCGGTTCTTTGTAGAGCCGTTTGGCCTTCTTCACGTCATCACCGAGGCGGTGGTAGTGGATGTTGTCCGTGCGCCAGTTGTCATTCGCATAACCAAACACGAGTCCGCCGCTATCGGAGGTCCAGACGAGGCTGGAGAGCGTGCCTGGGATGACATCGGGCAAGTTTTTGCCCGTGGTGAGATCACGAAAATGCACCGCGAAGCGCTCCGAGCCGTCATCATCATACGCGTAGGCCATGAGCTTGCCATTTGGGCTGATGACGAGGTCGCCGAGACGAAAGTATTCCTTGCCCTTCGCGAGCTCGTTTTGATCGAGAATGCGCATCTCCTCGCCTCCCGCTGCGGCTTTGCGGTAGTGCTGGCGATACTGCGAGCCTTTGGTGAAGGTGGACCAGTAAATCCAGTCGCCGTCTTTTTGCGGCACGGTACTATCGTCTTCCTGGATACGGCCCTTCATCTCCTCGAAGAGCTTTTCTACCAGTGGCTTCTGAGCGGCCATGTGGGCGTCAAAGTAGCTGTTTTCGGCCTTCAAGTAGCTGAGCACCTTCTTGTCCGTGACCTTCGGATACTTCGGATCACGCAGCCAGTGCCACGGATCGTCCAGAGTGATGCCATGATGGGTTTCAGAGTGCGGACGTTGTTCGGCGGCAGGGGCGGGGATCACAGCGGGAGAAGCAGCTGATGCTAGGGTCTGGATGACCGATAGCGCAAGACATGCGGGGAGGGGTTTCATTCTCGCTTCTGTAAGCCTCAGGCTGGAACGGATCAATGGCGGAGACATCCCGATCACCGCAGCCATTCGTCTCGATGCTCCGAGACGAATTCATCATCGCTGAGGTGCGGGTAGGCGGCGCAGACTCGGTCGATCTCGGCGAGTTGGCCGGGACTGAGGGTTTCGTGCTCGTCGAGGCACCAGAGGCCTTCGAGGAGGCCCTGGCGGCGGAGGATTTCGTGCAGTCCGGCGATGCAGCCGTGAAACGCGTTTGCGGCATCGAAGAAGGCGGCGTTGCTATCGGTGACCTCGATGGCGCGGGCGAGCAGGTCGGGCGTCACGTGGCCGCTGCGACAGGTTTCGAGGAGTTCGACGGCTTTACGCGTCCACACGGACCAATGGCCGAGCAAACCGCCGACGATGCGTTTTTCGACGACGCGGCCGTTCACGCGGATTCGATGCGGCGTGATCAAATCAAGCACGATGTTGTCGTCGTTGCCGGTGTAGAGCGCGATGTCGTCACGTCCGACCTCGGCGACGGCGTGGATGACATCGAGCGTCTGGTAGCGGTTGAAGGGCGCGATCTTGATGGCGACCACGTTCTCGATTTCCGCGAATTTTTGCCAAAACGAGCGCGGAAGCACTTTCCCGCCCACGGCGGGCTGGAGGTAAAATCCGACGATGGGGATGATTCGCGCGATTTCGCAGCAGTGAGCGACCATTTCGGCCTCGGTGGCCGATTTGAGGGTGGCGAGGCTGATCAACGCGGCATCGTAACCGAGTTCGCGGAGCAGTGTGGCCTCGTGAACGGCCTGCGAGGTGAGTCCGCACACGCCGCCGATGCGGACGAGGCGGCGTGGATCGTTTTTGAACTCTTCGGCGGCCAACGTGAGCACGGGTTCGAAAAGCGCGTGCTTCGGATCGCGGATGGCGAACTGCGTGGTGTGGACGCCGACGGCGACGCCACCCGCTCCGGCGGCATGGTAGTAGCGCAGCAGGGCTCGTTGACGACGCTCGTCGAGCCTGCGCGAGGCGTTCAGTGCCAACGGGCACGCGGGAATGACAAGGCCGCGATGCAGGGCGGCGCGGACGCTCGGCGGCGTGCTGACGCCCGCCGCTACGAAGGGCGTTGCATCAGAATTTGCCATCGCGGGACTCGAAGTGAGTGGGTTTGCCGAGGGAGGTGCCACCACGTTTGATCCAGTCGGCGGTCCATTCGATGAGGTCGGTTTCGCTGACGAAGGGCGGCCCGAGGGAGAGGATGGAGCGCGTGGCATTGCTCAGCAGCGCGTCCTTGGCCTCGGTGCCGGTGATGTGCGGCGTTTTGCCGAGGAGTTCGCCGAAGTGCAGCGCGGTGTCGCGCACGGAGAGGGTGCGGATGCCGGTGATGTTGAAGGCGGTGGCTGGAGAGGAGGTGTGGGCGAGCGTGAGCAGGGAGAGCGCATTCGCATCGCCCTGCCAGATGGTGTTGAAGTGGCCCATCGTGACATCGACGGGCTCGTCGGCCCACACTTTGCGGGCGATATCGACGAGCACGCC
>JBEIGR010000149.1:0-10466 GCA_040381795.1 Verrucomicrobiaceae bacterium
CCGGCGACATCCAAATACGCGGCACACGGCGAAGACCGATACCCTGAGTCAGCGCAGCGATTTCATGCAGCAAAGCATCGTTCACCGGCACGCGGTTGTGTTTGATCCGCCAAAGCGTCAGCGCATAGGAACCGAGACAGATCACGATCATGCCCGCAGCACCGAGAAGCCAGGCCGGGAGCATGATTTGGCTCCAGGAAATGGGTGCAGATGTTTCAGCGGCTCCGACCGCCGATGGCGCGACGCTTACAGCCGATTCCTGCGCCACCCTCACCGGCACGGGCAATGGCGCGGGCGCTGTGCGCACGATGGAGCCGACACTCCACTGACTCTCAGGGAACGCGGGTGTTAGAAGCACCAACAGCACCGGCAACCACAGAGCATAGCGCCAGCGGGCGGGCACGCGATGGCGCAGCAGCACCTGCAAGCCCAGCACCAAAACAGAGAGCAACGAAGCACGGGCGCTGGCGGTGAGGAGCCAGTCAAAGAGATGTGCGAGTGTTTCCATGGAAGGTCAGGAGTTCAGGGATTGATCGAGGATTTTCTTCAACTCGCGCACCTCCTCGGCGGTGAGTTTGCTGTTCTGCGCAAAGTGGACGAGCAGAGGCTTGGCCGCGCCGCCGAAGATGCGCTGCATGAAGGACTCGCCCTCCGCACGGACGCAGGCCTCGCGCTTCACGGCGGGCAGGTAGGTGCGTGTGCCGGAACTGTTTTCGCCCGTCTTGATCGCTCCCTTGTCGATCAGGCGTGTGAGGAGCGTGCGCACCGTGTTCTCGGCCCAGTTCATGGTCGGGCGCAGGGTTTTCGTGAGTTCAGAAGCGGTCTGCGGAGAAGACTCCCACAGAGCTTCCATCAGACTCCATTCGGATTCAGAAATGTCAGGCAGGGATGGCATAATGGAAGCATATCACTACATTTGTCGGGATTTGGCAACTACAAATGTAGGGATTCGAAAAGAATCTTCCATCAGCGCTCCGTCTGCCGCTGCGCCACTAGCCACTCCATGGCCTTGAGTTCACCCTCCACCTGAACGCGGCGGGTGAATTGGCTCAGTTCTGACTCGGTCATTGTGGGCAGCAGTTCCGTGTGGCTTTGGATCACCGATTTGATGCGGGCGATGCGCTTGTCCATCTCGCCCAGTTGCTCCACGACGATGCGTTGATCGCCTGGCACGAAATCAAAGACGTGAAGCTGGTTCAGCAGCGAGCAGCGCGACCAGCGGCGCTAGCTGCAGCGTGGTGAGGAGTGTGAGGGTGTGTTTCATGGATGGAATGATCTCCAAGTGCTGAATGGGAATCGCAGCCAGTCCTTTCTCGGCACGACTCGCGTGGGTCTTGATGTCAGGCTTTGCAAAACCGAGCCATGCCATCAGATGCGCACGAAGAGCTTGTTTCGATACATCCACCAGGCGACCAGCCAGAAGGTGAAGCCGATGGCCGGGTATCTCAGCACGGATTCCCACTCGGGGCCGGCGATGAGGAACACGTCTTTGCCAAGGTAGCGCTGCCACATGCTGGTCACCCAGGGCTTCAGGAGCTGCGACATCATGTAGAGCGCGATGGAGTTGGCCCCGGCAACGATGAGGGGAAAGGTCCAGCGCTTCCAGCCGCGCATATCCACGATGTAAAAAAATGCGGCGAGCATGAGCACGCACATGCCGGTGCAGACGAGGCTGAAACTGGGCGTCCAGATGCGCTTCACCAGCGGGCAGAGGCCGCTGTAGCCGAACAACTCGCCCGAGACCACGAGGGCGGCACCGGCGATGAGCAGCAAACGCAGGATGCGCGTGTTGGCGATGTCTCGCTCGCGCACCCAGTCGGCGCACATGATGCCGCCGATCATCGTGGCGAGGGATGGTAGAAAATTGAGCGTGTGATAGCCGCCGTCATTGGCGACGAAGGGTGCGTTTTGTGGGAAGAGATTCAGGAACCACACGTCGAAGGCGTGCGCGGCATTGGAGCTTTTCCACCACGCCTGACCGATGCCGGCGTGGTTCACGGCGGCCCACTCAGGCGTGATGCCGGGGCCGAGTTGGGACGATCCGCCGTGCAGGACAAAGAGCAGCCATGTGCCGATCAGCGCGGCACCTGCCACGATGGCTTGCACACGATAGCCGCGGCCGACAAATAGAGCAGCGAGCGGATAGCAGAGGCCGATCTGTGCGAGCGTGTTCGTCAGCGTCCAGGCATCATGTGGTCTGCTGTGCGAGGCGAGAAAGATGCCGAGAAGGATGAGCATCCCCGAGCGGATCAACGTGTGGCGGACGATCTGGCCGCGTGTCTGACCTTCACGCTGGCGTCTGGCCTGCGAGAACGGCATCGCCATGCCGACCATGAACATGAACGCCGGCATGATGAGGTCCCAGAAGCCCCAGCCAGCCCACGCGCCATGATCAAACTGCGCGTGGAAGAACTTCCACCAACCCGAGTCGGGATGGGCCTGCATCTTCAGCTCGCTGAACTTCCCCATGCCGAAGCCGCCCCAGGTGAGGCAGATCATGATGAAGCCGCGATAAGCATCGAGCGACAACAGGCGGCTGTTTGTCGTGACGGTGTCAGGTGAAGGTGGTGTGGTCATGGCAGTGTTAGGCAAAAGTGGCGAGCAGTGCGGTGGTTCCCTCCGGCAAATCAAACGCGACATGCGTGCGTGCGCCTTCCTGCATGAAAGTGCCGCTGCGGAAGTCGCGAATCGATTTCACCTCCCGCAGATCAATGCCGCCGAGGCGAAGGCGTTTCGCTGTGCGGTTTAGCGTGAGCGTATAGTTGGCCGCTGGAAACTTCGTGGTGATGTTCACTCCGGCTTCGTCTGCGCTGACTCCTGGCGCGATGGCGATGTCGCTCAGTTTCTTCGCCATCACGTAGCGTCCGATGTCGCTCGTCTTCACCCACAGCGTGCGGGTGCGGTCGGGGTCGAGTGCATCAAGGCGGCGTTTCACGATCTTCAGCGTCTTGAATCCGGGAGCGCCGTTGGCGTAAAAGCATGGCCAGTGGCCGAGCAGGATCGTCGGCAGCTCCTGCTTCAACAGCGCAGGCACGCGACCCTTTTCCAAATCCTCCGCGATGAACTTGTCCGGCTCCGATGGATCATAGCCCGAACCGCCGAACCAGTCGCCCGTGCCCGGCATCACGCTGGCGATCGCGCGGCCCTGCGTCTTGTCCACATGCCAAAGCGGTGTCTCCGGGTTTTCCTCGGCACGCACCCAGACGAAATAAAAGGGCCGCGTGTTGCCTGTGACGCGAATGGCGGCATCGAGCGCGGCGCGGGCATAGGCGTCTTCCTTCTTCTTGCCGAAAGCACCGGGGCTCGTGATACCGTCACAAGCGATGCCCGCGTTTTTCAGCAATTGCATCGCCGCCGTGAGGTAGTCGGTCAGAGGCTCCACGGGCGGGTCCACCCATTCGTATTGTTCCCAGGCATCGGTAAGCTTCCACGTCTTGATATCCACCACTCTGGTGTGCGTGAGGATCTCCGGCGTGATATCGAAGTTGGGCTGAATGATCTCCCGCGTCACGCGCAACCACTCGCGCAGTTCGCGCTCGGGATGCCCTGGGAAGTTTTGATCGATGCGCCCCACACCTGCAGGAAACGGCACCATGCTGAACTTGCCCCGAATGCCCTGCTCCCCGCACCACTCGCCCCACTCGCGCGCAAAGTCCGCCGGCACCGTGCTCGCCATCGTGCCCAGCTTGTCATGAAGCCGCTCCCATCCCGATGGCTCCGTGCCCGGATGCAGCCTCATGCGCCAGTCGTGCCGCGCCTTGATCCAATGCCATCCCAGATTGACCACTGGGCATGAGTCATCAATCAGCAACGCCAGCGGCGTGCGCAGCAAAGGATTGCGCACCGTGGCCGTCAGTCCATCCGCTGCAGCCCGCACTCCCGTGGCGAGCACCGCCACGCCCGCACCCGCATGGCCCAGGAAGCGCCGTCGGGACAGAACGCGATGATGATCATACTGGTGGGCCGTGATGCCCTCGGGTGTGGAGTGGGTGATCGGGTTCATATGAAAGCTGTGTCGGTGAAATGAGGGTGATGCAGTGGTAAACGAGCATGTCCTTATCGACTCAGCGCACCACAGCCCCGCTGATCGGCTCCGTGCGCTTGGCTCCTGTGAAGTCCGTTTCCAGGTGATACTTCATATCGGGAAATGCGAAGGGTGCTTTTGCCGATGGCTTGGCATCGTGCTTCTCGCTATCCCAGGTGACGTTTGCGAAGTCCTCCAGGCCGCGCCCGGGGGAGGTGCCATGCTTTGGAGCATCGCCGAGAACGATGTTGCCCACGATGGTCGCGCCTTCTCTTCCTTTCGGGAAGTTCATCGCGCTCTTGTCGCGCGAGTAGAGGACGTTGTTGGCGAGGACCATGCCCTCGCGGGCATTCCAGGAACTGCCTTTGAAGGCATCGCCGGTATTGATGATGGTGTTGTGGACGACTTGCAGGTTCAGCGTCTTGCTTTGGTGATCCAGGCTGGCAAAACCGGAGCCTTTGCCTCCGATGAGGACATTGTTGCGCACGATGGCCTCGCCCTGCACCTGCATGGCGCTGTCGGCACTGCGGCGGCAGAGATTGCGCTCGATGATGTTCACCGGCTTCCCGGCGGTGCCATACACGGTGATGCAGGGATACTGCGTGTCGTGGATGTCGTTCTCCGCGATCAGATTGCCCCACGAGCCTTGCTTCACCTCAATTCCGTCACCTTGCTCGCCTTTGCAGTCATGGATGTGATTTAGCGCGATGACGCTTTCACTCATGATGAACTGGCCGTGGTTCGCGCCGAGATACATGCCCTCGCCGTGACCGCCGCCGTGGTGGTGGTGATTGCGCGTGAGGAAAAGGCGGCGCGTGTTTGCGCTGTTCGCAGTCAGGCAAACCGCGCCCGTGTGATGGATGTGACATTGGTCAATCCACACCTCGCTGCACTGGCCGAGGCGCAATCCGTGGCTGCCGCCGGTAATTTCCAAACCACGCAGGCAAAGATGATGCACTGGCGACTTCTGGCCGATGTTGACCACGTTCTGCTTGTCGTCCGGGCGAGTGAGAATCACCTGCGCGCCTTCCTCCGCCACGATCCAGACCGGTGCTTCGGCTGTGCCGCTGACCTCAATGTGCCATGTGCGCTCCACGCTGTAGCTTCCTGCGGCGATGACAAGTTGGTCGCCCGGTTGAAGGGCAGCAACGGCTTTGGCGAGCGTGTCATTCTGCGTGTCCGCGTGCTTGATGACGCGCTTCGGAGCGATGCTTGCCCATTCGGGGGCATAGCTGGGTTCGACGGCGTGTAGTGCCGTGAGCGATGCGATCAGCAGGGCAGTGAGGAGCGTAAGGAGCGGGTTCATGGTAATCGATTGATACGCTTTGAAGGTAGCTTACTTAGCGAGTTGCTTGAGCACCCACGCTTTGACGTCAGCATTGAACCTCGCCGGCATGTCGTGGCCGGTGTCCTTCATCACAATACCGGTGGCGTTGAGTTGGTGAGCGGCGATGGCGTCTTCGAGTTTCTTCACGGCCTTCGGCAGATCCTCGCGCATCTTCTTGCCCAGCCAGTCGTCTTGCCCGGCGTAGTCGCCGTGGAGATAGAAGATGCCTTTGCCTTTGTAGCGGTCGAAGGTCTTGATCGAATACCAGCCGCCCTCGATGAGCACGAGGTTCTGGAAGGTGCTCATGAGATAGGCATCACCCTGCTCAAACATGGCGACAATGGAGTGCCCGCCGTTCGACATGCCGCCGATGATGTTGTGCGTCGTGTCGATGTTCGGGACGGTGGCGTAGATCTTCTTCAGCATCGCGGTGTAAGCCCGGCAGATGGTCTCACCGTCTTGCTCGGTGGTGATGAGCAGTCCTTTGAAGGGGCCCGTGGGATCGAACTTGGCTTTGAAGAGCGGCAGATTCACGAAGATGCAGTCCTTGTTCTCCATGATCTGCTGTCCTCTTCCCGGCCCTGCACCTGGGCCGCCATGACCACCGTAGAGAAAGACAAACAACGGGAACTTTCGCTCCGGCGAGTAGTTCTCCGGCAGCGCGAGATACGCCTGCGTCACCGCCTTCTGTCCCGACTGCATCGCAAAGAGCGTCTGCGGCAAGTCCGGGAACTTCAGGATGATCCGCGTGCCGGGCTTCAAATTATGCGCGGGCATTGTGTCATCAGCGGCATGCAGCGTGGCAAGCGGTGCGAGAAGCAGCGCGCAGCGGCAGAGAAGCGTGCGAGTGATGATGATTCTTCCGCAGTGCGTCATGGCTTGGAGCTTGGGAGCGATGCCTCGATCACCTTCCGTTGCGCAAACAACCAGTCCCAGGTGGTCAGGCTGTCGTAGGCCTTGGTCCAGCTATTGTGGCCTTGATCGGGGAACTCCCTGTATTTGGCGGTGCCGCCTGCCTTGACGATCGCCTCGCAAAGTTCTCGTTCCCAATGCGCTGGCACGACCGGGTCTGCGCCGCCGTGGAAAGCCCAGACGGGCACGCGAGTCATCGCGGCGGCCTGCTTGGGATTCCATGCTCCGGCGGTAGGCACAGCGGCGGCAAACAAATCGGGATAGGTGGCGATGGCACCCCAGGTGCCAGCTCCACCCATGGATTGACCGGTCACGTAGATGCGAGTGAGATCAATGGCTTCAATCGGCAATAGCGAGCGCAGGGCCTCGATCACGATGGGCAGTTTCTCCGAGTCGGTGCGGCGCTCGATGACATCGGTGTTCATCCAAAACGCCTCTTTCTTGTTGCTGCCAGGTGCCATGACAAAGCAGGGATAGCGGTCACGCATCCGTGCAGCAGCGAGCAGTTCTGCCGCGTAACTGCTACCGCCCGCACCATGCAGGCAGAGCACCAAAGGGTAACGTTTCCCGAGCTCGACCTTCTCGGGCCGCAGCCAGCCATAGGACAGTGCATCGTTTCTTTTGTCACTGAAGTTGCGAACCTCATAACTCATTGGCACGCCTGCAGGTCGTGTGCCGCGTTGACGAAAGCCCGCTGCCTCTGCCGCTGTGATGCCACCATCGCCGTCGGCATCCATGCGTCCGAGCTTCTGCCACTGCGTCTTGGTGGCCTCATCACGGGTGACCTTGCCATCCTTGTTCTTGTCCAACGCAGTGACCATGGCAGCGCGGAGTGCGGCTGGCGGAGTCAGCACGAGGGCGATGAGGAGGGTGAGGGCGGGTTTCATTGATTTTACCAGGGGCTGACGACTGGCAGCCCAATTGGAACGTTCGCCACAGATCATCAACTCCACAGCGCGACGCCTCCATCTACCCGAAGGCCCCTCCAGCCCGAAGCACACCTTGAAACCGAACTCGTATGACTCGCATCAAATCGTAACGTTACGAGAACGAGGCGTGCGTGAAGAAAATCAAGAAAGCTCCGCTGCATTTCACCCCTCCACAGTAAATCCTTTCACCTCAAGCGTGCCGAAGCTGAAGCCGATCATGATGTTGGTCTTGGCTACAGCGATGGAGGGGTCTTCGACGGTTTTGGTGTAGTCTTTGCCGATCTTCAAGGTGACCTTGGAGCCGCTGACTTCGACGGTGACTTCGGTCCACTCGCCTTGGACGAGTTTGGTGGGGTCGTCTTTGGCGAGGGGTTTGGCCGTTTGCCCGATGCTACCGCCGGGCCAGACGCGGATGCCGGTGATGGTGTCGGCGATGAAGACGCGGAACACATGGCCCTTCGGGCCGTCCATGGTGAAGGCAATCGCTTTGCAACCTTGTGCACGAAAGGCGAAATGCACGGCGCTGTCCTGCGTGGGCACGCCATAGAGGAGGATGGGGCCGTGGTCTTTGTTCTTTTTGTAGATTTCGGCGTCCTGGGTGCAGCGTGCGATGCCGTCGGCGATCTTCCAGTCTCCACGACCGGCGCGGCGTTCTTTGAGCTTTGGATCGGTGAAGTTGTCTTTGAAATCGGTGGCGAAGACTTGGGTGGTGAGGAGGGCGAGGAGTGAAAAGAGGATGTGTATGTGTTTCATAGTGGCGTTTGTGGTGGCTTGGCTTTCGGAGTCGCTGCAAGTGGAACTGAGCACGAACAAGACAGCTGCCGCGCTTACCTGCTAGGAAATTGTTTTTTAGGGTGCCGGGTCGGGTTGGCCCTTGGCGCGGATACAGGATGTGAGGGGCTGGGGCGGCCAACACTGGCATGGGCCGGCAAAACACGTCGTCAATGCCGACCTCTCGAATCGAGGCGAACTTGGGCGCCCACGACCACTCGCGCCCCTTCGTCGGATATTGTCGCAGCGACCAAAGCAACGCGAATAGCAGCAAGGGCCCGGTGCTCACGCTTCGATAAAGCTGGCCACGGGTTGTCCCGTGACACCGGGTTCGACGCAAAAAACCAAGCCGGCCTCGGGCTCGGGCGACTTGTTCTCCTCATCCATCGCCGTCGTGATGAAAAGCCGATCGAGCCGCGGTCCGCCGAAGGCACAGGACGTCACATTGCGGACCGGCACCGGCACCGTGGCGAGCAGGCGACCGGTGCGCGGCTCCCAGCGTGTCACTTTCGAACCACCCCAATGACCGATCCAAAGGCAGCCTTCCGCATCCATGCAGCAGCCATCGGGCAGCCCGTTGCCCTCTTCGATCGGGATCGCGACCCGCGATGGACCGATCGCTCCTTCCTCCAGGTCAAAGGCGAACGACTGCACGACGCCCATGGGCGAATCGATATAGTAGAGGGTCTTCGCATCGGGCGACCAAGCGAGCCCGTTCGAGATGCTCACCCGCTCCTGCATCACCGTCGCAGAGCGATCGCCCGCGAACCGATACAGCCGCGATTGCCCACGCCGGAAATCGAGGGCCATGGTTCCGGCCCAAAAGCGGCCGCGCGGATCCACCTTGCCGTCGTTGAAACGGAACTCCTTCGCATCGTGCAAAGGTGCCGAAGCGAATGGGGTCGTGCGACCGGTTTCCGGGTCGACGAGATGAATCCCGTCGTGCAAGGCCGCTAGCAGGCCTCCGCGCGCTGTCGCAACCACCGCTCCGATCATCTGCGCACAATCCAAGGTGCGCGGTGCCTCTCCCGTCAGCTTCGCCTCGAAGAATTTCTGGCCGGTGATGTCCACCCACCACAGCGACTGCCGCTGCGGGTGCCACAGCGGGCCCTCACCCAGCCGCGCCGGCACTCGACTGAAGATATCGACGCTGGGAATTTTAGTCATGGCGCGAGGTATCCGAGTTCACTGGTCTGATAGGAAATGCTTTTTCGGCTGAAGGGTCGTGTTGGCCCTGATGGGGAGATAGACAGGCAGACGGCGTTTCATACACGAATGAGCCGAATCCACGCTCATAGTCAAAGCCCCATTGGTTGTTCGTGCATCAGGAGGGGCAATGTGTGTGAATGCGACTCATGCCGACAGTGTGGATGATGATCCGCCGCAGCGTCGCGGTCTCTCGCAGGGTGGTGTGATCATGGTTTCTTGGCGTAGCATTAATTGCGAGTGGAGCCAGGCCTCGTCAGCTTGCTTCTTTTGACGTCGCTATGAACCATTCGACCGTGGCGGACAGCACGTGTGCTCCGGAATCATCGTGCAGTTCGACATTCACGGAAATCAGGCCGCGACCTTTGCCTGCCAATCCGGCGCGGAGTTCGTCCAATGCATGATCGGCGACACTGGCGGCCGAGGTGATGACGCCATTTGCCGGTTTGCGGAACTTTGCCTCCAATCGCCGCACGACAGGCACAATGCCATCCGTTCCGCCGAGCGAACGCAGCAGAAACTCCCCGCTGCTCGCCTCCGCCAGTGCCAGCAGCGCGCTCGCGTGGACGGTGCCGAGATGGTTGAGGTACTGCCCGCCTGCCGGAAGTTGAAGCAGCTTCGTCGCATCATCCGCGGGTTGAAGATCTAGCAACCGGTTGAACGGAAGATCAGTGACGGTGTTCATGAGGTTATTCGTGAGTTGATTTAGCGCTCGGACTCCATTTTTTAGCGCACAGCTTGCCATGCAGGTTATTCGCGGAAAGTCAGACGCAGCGTCGACTCATCGCGCAGCGTGGCGTTGAGCCAGAAAACGCGACCGTCCCAAGCGTAGTCATTGGCAGCGAGGACGCGGCTGCCCAACTCCACGCGTGAGAGTGTCTTCGGGGCGTTTTGAAGCTCGAAGACGGGATGCACGCAGGGCGTGGACGGCTGGATCGTGAGCGTGACGATGGGTTTTTCGACGTTGAGCAGCGTGGCGCGGCGTTCAGTGTGGTAGGACGGGCTTTGCAGGCGTGCGCCTTCGGCGGTGGTCGTCGGCGGGGTGGTGAAGCTGCGGGACCATTCGAGGAGACGGGCGTCGTCGGCATCGCTGAGGCCGATGAGCCAGGCCCACTTCTCGACCTGCATTGTGCGGGTGACGCCGAGGGCGTCGGGCATTTCGGCGGTGCGGCTTTCGAGGGGTTGCGGACGGCGGTGGCCCCAGGACATCATGGCGTTGTGCGCGGGGGTCATCGCGGCGAGGTCGTCGATGTTGATGCCGGTGGGCTTGCGCCGGGCGAGCGGCAGATGATTCCCC
>JBEIGR010000150.1:0-10418 GCA_040381795.1 Verrucomicrobiaceae bacterium
AGCTCGCTGGAATCATCAAGACCGAAGCAGTGTAGGCGACCAGATAGTGTGGCCCGCCAGTAACCCGCCTCAAGCTCGCTGGAATCATCAAGACCGAAGCTGCCGCACCGTGGAACGCTCGTATTCACGGCTTTTCAGCCGCCTTCCGCGAGCGCTTTTTGTGGAACGCTTCGGCCGTACGGCCAGCGTCTCAATAAATTGTGTCTGACGCCCTTCGCGAGCGCGGCTACAGGCAGGGCCTGGCACTTCCGCACTCGCGGGGAGCGCCGCCGCTTCAGTCGTCATGATTTCAGAGATCAGTTATCCACTCAGGATTTCCTAGAGCTTGCCTTCCCAATGGCGGAGGAAAGGTGGTCGGTGGCACGTGGCCGCCCCATGCTCGCGGGAACGTCCGCGAGCGCAAGCGGGATTTGGGCGGGAATGCAATCCCGCCCTCCCATCCTCAAACGATCGTCACCCGGCTGCGAACAAGGTAAGGGAGGCCCAAAGCCTCGATCCGCAGGCCGTGGCTGCTGTCCTCCGGTCCTAGGCTGACAAAAAGGACCTGGTCCTCGTCGTGGTTCAGGATGGGTTGGAGTTCCGCCTCCATCTTGCGGTAGCGTTTCTCGTCCAGGGCGCATTCAAAGACGCTGTATTGCAGGCGCACGCCGTAGCCTTCCATGGCCTTTGCCACCCGGCGCAGGCGCTTTGGATGGCAGATGTCGTAGCAGATGAGGTAGCGGGTTCTCATGGGCGCTTCGCGGTTCTTGGTTCGCAGTTCTTGGTTCCTGGTTTGGACTCTCAGCTCTTCGCTCTTGGCCCTCCTTCATCTCGTGGTGAATCCATGGTAGCCCGCTGCCTCCCCGCGCAGGTAGCGCCAGAGCTGGCGGCCCTGTACCTCCAGCATGCGGCGGTAGCTCATCTTGTAGCCGAATTCTGGGTGGCTCACCTCCATGTCCATCCGGCGGAAATACCCTTCCCAGAAGGCGCGGCGGCCGCCGTCCTTCAGGAAGGTTCCGTTCGCGCTACGCACAAAATCCTCCACGCCCAGCTCTCCCCGGTTGATCAGGGAGATCACCACGCTGTCAGCGATCAGCGGGCGGAATTCCTCCATTAGATCCAGCGCCAGCGCCGGGCGGCCATAGCGTGGCTGGTGGAGAAAGCCCAGGAACGGATCCAACCCCACCGCATGGCACACGCCCGTCAGTTCCTTTGCCAGCATGCTGTAGGCCATGGACAGCAGCGCGTTCACCGGATCACGCGGCGGACGCTTGTTCCGCCCCTGGAAATCGAAGCGCCACGCCTCGCCACGCCCTTTCAGCATGGTAGGGAAGTGCTCAAAGTAGAGGTTCGCCGCCATCCCCTCGTAGCCGAGGAGCTGCGTGCGGTCCTCCGCCTCGTCCAGCCCGTCCCGCAGTTCCGCCATCAGCTTCAGGGCGCTCTCTGGCGCGTCGCCATTCCGCATGAGAAGCACGCGTTGATTGTGGATTTTGGCCCGGATGATCTCGCGGGCCAGCTTCAGGCGGATGGGTTCCTTTTGAAAGCACTCATACTGGCCCATCCGGGCATCCACCCCGCTCGTCGGCAGGCCGCGCAGCATCCCGAGGAAGCGCCCCGCCGGGGAGAAGTAGGCCACGTCGATGTCCAGCTCCAGCGCCGTCTGCACCGCCTGCGCCGTGAGCTGCACCGCGCCATACACATAGATCGCCCGGAGCTGATGCCCCGGCATCTTCTGCACCACCGCCCCCTTCACGCTCACGGTGAACATATCCCCCCGCTGCCCTACTTGCGCCCCCGGCTCCTGCACCACCAGGATTTCCCCCGCGTCACTGCCGGGCCTTGGTGCTTCCTTAATATCAGGAGCGCGGACGCCCCCGTCCGCCCCCGCTCCATTCCGAACAGGTTGAAAACCCGTTCCACGTTCCTGAAATCCCTCAAACACAAAGGCCATCTGCTGCTCGTCCACCTTCTCCTCATAGCCCGCCGCCCACCAGCGGCTCTCATTCGGCAGGCAGATAGGGTAGGCAGAGCAGTGCAGGCAGCGTGGATCGTGCACCAGCGGTGGCGGGCACTCCCCGCTGGCCGCCAGCGTCTTCGCCGCCTCCAGAGAGCGCAGCGTCAGCTCCCGCAGTTCCGGCGTCAGCTCGATAGGCACCCGACGCTTGTCCTCCGCGTAGTAGATCCAGCCTCGTGTCACTCGGGTGCCTTCTTCTTCCAGCAGCAGGGCATGGGCCATCACCTGGACGGCGTCGCTCTCCTTCGCCACCCGCTCCCCGTTCGCCCCGCGCTTCGCGCTGCCTTTCTTATAATCCACCACCTCCGCCCCGTCCGGCCCGCCCTCGATCAAATCCACGACACCCACCAGCCCCAGAGCGATGCTCTCCAACTTCAGGCTCCGCAGTCGCGCCCCTTCCGGCAGCCCCTCCGCCAGTGCCGTCTTGCGGTCCTCGTCATAATTGGAGGGTTTGTCCACGTTCCGGTGCGCATGGCTTCCGGCGATCGTGTCGGCGTTCTCCTCGAAGAGATTCTCCACCCACTGGTAATAGAACAGACGCTGGCAGTAGATGAAGTTATGCAGCCGGCGCACCGGCAGCGGAGGTTGCAGGGACATCACTTCATCCTGCGTCTGGATCGGGGCAGCGGCATTCATGACGCTGGAAAGGTAATCCACCTGTCAAATCCCCAGCCGCCTCGCGGCATTTCAAATCTCAAATCTCAAATCTCAAATCCTCAGAGCCTCCCCTTCCGCCGCAGGGATTCCTTCCACGGATGCCCGTCCGGCAGCTTCAGCGCCGCCTCACGCTCCATGTCCTCGTAGTTCTTCCGGCCCTCCTCTGCTGCCTTCCGCTTTCCATACTCCGTCCGCGTCTTGTCATTAAGATGCCGCTGGCCCTCAATGTCCGAGTTTTGCAGCGAGTCCGCCCACGCCCGGAGCTGTCGCCCGCAGGATTCTGCCACCTTCGCGATCTGCTCGATCCGCCCCGCGCACTTCTTGAGCTTCGGTCGCCGTGCAAAGAAGCGCATCATGCTTCGCGTCTCCCCCGCGCTGCCACGGGCGATGTAAAGAAAGGCCAGCAGCTCCTTCGTCGTCCCCCGCTCAAAGCCCTCCGCAATGTTGTTGCTCACCGAGAGCGAGCAGCGGTCCAGTTGATCCGTCTTCCCGCGAGACACGGCGCTCCCCGCCTCCTCCAGAAAGTCCTCGCACAGCTCCGCCAGCCGGATCGCCTCCTGCCAGACCGGCAGGTCTTCAAAGGATTGGTAAGTCATAGCGCAGGGAGGCTGCGCCATGAATTTGAAATCTCAAATCTCAAATTTCAGATCCCCGCTTTGAAATCTCAAATCGCCACATGGCGGCCAAGGCCTGCGCCCGTCTCCCCCTCTGAAATTTCAAATCCAAAATCTCCAATCGCCGCGTCGCAGCTAAGGAATCTCGTCCTCCAAGCTCGCCCCCTGCCAGATCATCGGTGGCTCAATCCCTCATTTCCTCAGGCGGGCGCAGCCGCAGCACGCCCCCTTTCAAATCTGAAATCTCAAATCATCCCGCTACAGCATAGATCGCTGGACGGTAAAGCGGGGCAGGCACCGGCTTCTTGTGCTTCTTCGCCGCCGCCAGCCAGGCCGACTTCGCGGTCAAGACTTCCTTCAAGGCCTGCTCCGGAGTCTCCCCAAACGCCGCACAGGACTTCAAGTCCGGTACGTCGGCGATGTAGCCGCCATCCTCGGTGCTGTAGAAGAGATTGATGTGGTAGTCTGACTTTGCTTTCACTCCCGCAGGATAAGCCGCAACCCCGCCTTTCAAATCTGAAATCCTCAAATCTCAAATCGCCGCGCAGCGGCTAAGGAATCTCGTCGTCGGGATCGGGCTTGGTCCACGATGCCAGCCGAGCTTGATTGATGGTCGCGCAGCGCTGCCACTGCGCGGCACGATCATTGACGGCCTTCCAGACTCCCGGACCGGAGGCATAGGGAAAGACGCTTTCCGCTTCGCGTTCCAAGCGTGCCCGGCCAAACTTGGCCACAGCATGGAGGTCGTAGAAAAAGTTGGTGTTCTTTTCTTTGGGCAGGTCACCTACCTTCTCGGGCACGAGCGCGGCTTTCTCGGTGCCGAAGCGGCGCTTCTCCCGAGCTAGGAAGGAATCTGCCTGCCCCTTGGTTCCCTTCTTCCGTTCCGTGCGGAGACGGTGATGGATGTGCGCTGCGCTGGGATGCGCCACGGCGCGAAACGCCAGATTCGCGGCGGCGTTCAGGTCTGCCTGCATGGGCAGCACGGAAGCCTTGTCCTTCTGCTTGCGGTTCGCCGCAGGGGCCGGATGCGGAACAGGCAGGGCTGTGATGAACATCGGGCCGCCCGGCTGCGGTGCAAGCAGCGTGCGCTTGGGCTGACCGGAGTCGCTGATCTTCTGGAGCTGATCGAACAGGGCCACGGCATGAACTGCACTCTCGGAAGGTTCTCTGCCTTCCTCACGGGCCTTCGCGGCCTCATCCAGCAGCACCCGCCAGCGGAACTCGCTGCGATCTTCCCAGCCGACCTCGGCTGCGCGGAAGCCCGCCATGCCTGTCAGCGAGCAGAATCGGGACGAGTAGGCCGCAGGCGTCTCCAGAACGGCAATGCCAAACGGTTCCGCCAACATCTTCACCTTCATCATGATGGCGCGATGGCACCATTTCATGAGCCGCGTGTTCTCGCTCTTGGCCCTGCCTTGGTCGGAGAGGTAACGCGAGAGGTCTTCCAGCACGATCATGTCCACGGGTTCCCGGGCTTTATCATACTCGCCATGTGTGTCCGTGATCTCACGGCTCTTGGCGGACATCTGCGGCTCCCGGAGCTTCAGGCCGAGGGCTTGCGCTAAAATCAAATGCGCCGTCTGGTTCACCCGCTGCTCACGGATGTTTTCCAGTTTGGTCAGCACATCGGGACATGGGTCAGGAATGGGATCATTCCGCATCTCTGAAGCCGTCAGGGGTTTCTGCCCGATCTGCCGACGCAGAGATTGATTCAGCGATTGCCAGCGGCGGCGAAGCTCGGAGATCTGCTCGATGCGTGCCATGCTCAGTCCGCGCTGGCCGCGTAGCTTCGTCTTCCTCTCATCCGTGCCGGGTGCGGTTTGTTGCAGCAAATGACAATCTTCCTTCTCAGGATGCTTCACCCATTCCCACCGCCGACCGCGAAGCGGTATGATGCGATCTGTCAGAAACAACAGGTTTTCCTGCACCCGCTGGCGCTGGGTGGTGATATGAAGATGCATGGCATCCCGCAGCTTGACCAGATTTTCCTCCGTTCCATCCGCAAGCGTCTTCCACTCCGCCATGCGCTCCTGCTCGTGCAACTGCTCCAGTGCACTTTGACGCTGCGTTTCGTTTTCCGGCTGGGAAAGCTTCCAATGCCATGAAATGCAGGTGGCGATCCAGTTTTGCGCCCGGCGCATGGCGACCAGCAACTTGTCATTCAGCTCGGGAAAGCTGAACTCCTGCTGCAAAGCCCCATCCGAGGTGATCCCGCCGAGCAAGCCCTGAAATGGCTTCCAGTTCTTGTCGGACTGGGTGGGGCTTTCTGCCGGGCAGAGAGCCGCCATCATGGCGAAAGTTTCCTGACACTCCGGCAGATCGGCCGGGCGGCCTCGTGATCCGTAAGGCTCCTCACGGAAGGCTTTGCCACGATCATCTTTGTCCAGCGGACTCTCAGGCCGCAACACCACCGCGTCTTCCCCCGGCAGTTTCAGGATGGCCCCCGAGCGGTAACGGCCAAACCAATCCTTCCCCCCAGCGGTGCCAATTAGACGCGCTGTGCCGCCATCCTGCGTGCCATACTCGACTAAGGCCACACTGGCGGCATGACGAGTGCCTAAGTCCGCCGCGAGGGCGCGGAAGCTGAAAACCTTTTCCCACCAGCGATGCGGCTCCTTGCCATCGAAGTCCGTCTCCCATCGCAGGAAAGGCAGTTGGTTTCCATTCTTCCAGCGCACGAACTGACGCTGCCAAAGCTCTTCTTTGCCGACGAGAGTCTTTACCTTCGAGTCATCCAGGCTAAGCGGGAAGTTGAGCAAAATGCGCTTTGCGCCATGACCATCGACGTCGGGCATGAGTTGCACCGCCGCATCCTGAAGCTGCTGCGGATTTACCTTGCCTTCTTGCGGACCAAAAAGCGCCTGCATCATCGGCTGCGTCCAGTCTTGCGCATAGCTGCCGTCCTCACCGCGAATCTGATCCCGCAGCAGCCGTGGTGCTGAGTAGCCAAGACGTGTGGGCTGCACGGCAAAACGTCCGTCCTCACCGCGCACGGCCACGGGCACGATGACCGCCTGCTCCCGCAGGTCATGTTTGTACTCCCCGCGTTCCTTGCCGAAGCTGCACACGTCCGTGAACATGAACAAGCGCCGCGAAAACCGGGCATCCGCAGGGGTGAAGTTCAGCGGACGTGCCGAGACTTCCTCCAACGCTTCCCGAATCTCGCAATACTCGCGGAACGCTTCCAGCGGATCGGTAGCCCATTCATTTTTCACAATCTGCTCCTGAAGCGTATCCTCCGGCTCCCGCCAGATGCTCCACGCGGCTTCATCGACTAAGAGCGCTTCAAACAGCCGGTGCGAGCCAATCTGCTCCCGCTTCTCTCCCCCACGCATTTCATCCAAGGCTGCCTTGAGCTGGGCGCGTTTGGCATCGTTGTAGCTTTCACCTTTCTTGACGATGCTTTGCCAATTCCGTTTCACCTCTCCCCATCCTTTCATGGTGCGGCGGCGCAAACCATAGGCGGTGCGCCTGCCATCCGTGAGTCGGTATTCTTCCGCCAGGTCATCGTTCACAATTTGCCGCAGACGGTCGATACGTATGTCCCCGGTGAACCGCGCCATCGTTTGTTCCTCGCCGCTGTCATTTGGCTGCGGCTTGGGTTTGCCCTTGGTTTCCTTCCACAGCTTTTGCAGCCTTTTCAAAAGCTCAGCGCCGTCTTGATCTCCGTAAGCGTCCATGGCGCGTTCGCCATCCATGATGAGCTGTTTCAGGCCAAGGCTGTCCAGCTTGTCCTCCCGCTTCTCCACGTTTTGCTGGAACTGGTTGTACACCTTCAGGGCTTCTTTGAAAGCGGCGATGTCGAACTCCTTCCAGGCAACCTGATGTGATTCGCCCGCTTCAATCTCATGAATGTAAGCAGACCGCTCATACACTTCATTTTTTGTTTCTGTGCATCTCCAAAGCGGCAAAGCACTGAATGCTCGAAAGACAATTGTTGCCTGTTGCCGAACCTTTTTGATTGGATCTTCGCCAAGTGAAATGAGGCGTGCCTCTGTCCTTTCCTTCTCGGTCGGTTCTTTCTTTTTTGCCGCCCTCTTCTTTTCGGGTTCGCTGTAGATGCTCTTCAAGACTGCCAGACCCTCGGCATCTGGGGACAGATGTTTGAAAACAAGGAAGCCATAAAACCGATGCTTGAGGGCATCCTTGTTGATGCTTCCGCCAGCGTAATCAAATATTTCGGGAGTCTTCGTTGTTAGGACCGCACTCCATCTGTCCGACTGGCTTGCCGTGATAAAACCCTGCTTTTGCAGTTCCTTCAGTGCGTCCGAAAAGACTTCTTTGGCTCTTGCGTCTGCCGTTGGGGCAACACCGCCGGACAGATTGCAAAAATGCAACTGTTTGAGGGCTCGATGAATGTGTGAGACGTGATTGCAGGCCTTCGAATGCCACACGATTCGCGCGACTTGCTTGACGGCTTTCTCTTTCGCGAGCTGCGCAGCCTCCCTCGGGAAGGTCACTCCTCTCATGAATCCGCTTTGGCTAAAGTACGGCCAGTATTCGGTGCCGCCTTGCTGGATGGAACCTTCTCCGCCCAAATCAAAAGCGAGTGACTCACCTGCAAATTCCATCGCCGCTCCGTCGACGTTGCATTTTCTGAGCGGTTCACGAAACCGTTCCATAGCTTGATCGAGTGTTGGCGGTTCCTGCAACTGCCACGCCCGCTGCAACGAGTCTCCCATGCCCTGACGACGCTGGCCCTTCTTGTCGAATCCGTGCCAAACAGCCCCGAGCAGGCCGCGCAGCTTTGTCAGTTTGCTCTCCGGCGATGACCCTAGCGAGGCCAGTGCAACGATGTAGTAATTCACTGCATCTTGGAATAACTCATGGTGCTTCCACAATGGCGTCAGGTCATCCTGAGGTTCCGACCACTCATCCTTGGTTCCATGTTGGCGAAATTGAATCGTGGTGGCACGCCCTTGGTAAATCCGGTTCATAGATGCCCGATGCTAGGCAGGCGGCGGATTCCCGGCAAGGGGCTTCTGCCTTGCCTTTCCATTCTCCGCCCTACGCTCTGGACCCTTCGCAGCCTCGGGGGTTTAGGTGAGAGGCTGATTTTTAGGCTTGCCAGCGATTCGGCGGGTTTGGTATAACGCCCGCCTCAACCTATCCGCAACATGAAGGCGAAGACGTCCTCCAAGCGGAGCCGGTCGCGTGACCGGAAGGGGAGGGGATTATCGCCGGAGAGGAAGCGGCGGGGGCCGGTCTTCACGCTGACGCGGGAGCAGGTGTTTCGTAAGAGCCTGCGTGCAGCAGCTAACTTCTAACCGGAGAGCCGGATGCGGGAGACCCGCCAGTCCGGTTCGGAGGGAGGGGCGGCGCAGTCAATGCGTCGTTCCTACCCTTATCCATTGGGCTTACTGCGGTAGCGGTGGCGGTGTTCCCGTTTGAGGCTTTGATTCGCCACGCTTCCAGATTTGTCCGGCGCTGAGCTGCTTAGCAGCCCAGGGCAGCCAGCGGAGCACGCGGGAGGCGAGCCAGAGGGCCCAGGTGAGCATCAGGGCGCGATAGACCCAGATGGAGACGGACACGACGACGGGGCGGGGCAGGGAACCATTGGCAGTGCGGTCTTGGAACCATTGCAGCATGTCGGTGGTGGAGCCGTAGCCAGTGACGAACATCTCTGGTTTGCCGAGCAAGCCCTGGTGCACCACGGCGAGCATGCAGAGCAGCGCGATGAGCGAGGCTCCGGCGAGGATGATCTGCATGACGTTGAAAACACCGGCTGGTTTGATGGCTGAGGGGGCGGTGCCACGCCAGGCGATGACGAAGAACCAGAGCACGACGGCCGCGCCGATGAAGAGGGGAAGCTGCATGAAGCCGAGCATGAGCAGCGCCCACTCGTAACCCTTCAGAGGCGAGAGTTGGATCTTCGCGAGAATGAAGCCGAGCAATGCCGCAGCTACGGAGAGGCCCCAGAAGCGCACCGCAGGGCCGCGCATGGGGCCGCTGGCCCACAGGAGCCAGCGGGAGGCGGGCATGTGGACGGTGGTGGTGATGTTCGAGGCCATCACGGGCAGGGTGATGGCATCGGTGGGCATCTTGAAGGCGAGTGCCCCGGTCGTTTTCCAGTCGATGAAGACTTCTTGATCGCCGGGACGCACGGGCAGGATCACCGAGTTGCCTTCGCGGCGCACAGGCAGCTCCTGGCCGCGAACGCGGAGGGCGCTGATGGAGGCTTCCGCCGGCAGTTCGAGGCGGAAATCTTCTCCGAGGCTGGCCTGCACCTGCATCGTGAGCTGGGTGCTGTGCTGGCGGTCGCCGAGGCGGGTGATCTGGCGAGCTTGATGGATGGTGGTGGTGGCACCTTGCGCGGCTTCGGGGCGTGAAACGGTCAGTTTCACGCTCTCGCCGGGCCATGGGGTCCAAACGGGCACGAGTTGAGCCTGCGAGGTTTCATAGACGGGCGCGAGACCATCGTGATGTACGTTCCAAACCGGTGAGGCGGTGAGTGTCCAGCGCTCGACCCAGCTCTCGCTGGCCTCAGCTTTTAAGGTGAGATCCGGCACCGGCGCGAGTTCGCTCTCCCAGCTCACTTCTTCATCGCCGGCTCCGAAGCGCACCTCGATGCGGCCTTTGCTGGCATTCATGCCGGCGCTCATCACGCGTTCAGCAGCGAGCAAGGGCACGCTGAGAGAGATGGCTTTGCCGGTGGGGGAGAGGCGTTTCACCTTCGTGCGGACCTGCCAGATGAGGCCGAGCTCCAATTCACGCTCGATGCGCACAACGGGGAAGAAGTCTTTTTGGTCGTAAGCGGCCTCGGCGCTGGCGCTGCGGTTTTGCTCGACGAAGAAAACCTGATCCTCAGGTACACCGTTGGGCTTCATGCCGGTCACGGTCCAGCCTGCGGCATCGATTTGGACCTGTCGCGGCTTCAAAAGGAAGCTCCACTGCCATTCCGCGCCCGGTGGGATGAGTCCGGTGATCTTGATGGTTTGCACGCCGGGCGTGGCGAGCACCCAAAGGTAGCCTTCATGCCGTAGCGTGACGGCTTCGCCGACACTCAGCGGGCTCCACGCGGGCAGTTTGCCCGGTAGCGGCACCGCGACGATCTCGCTGGCGTGAATCTCGGTTTCCATCTCCAGGCGATGCCCTTGCAGCTTGAGGCGCACCTGAGGGATTTCAGCCCGCTGCGGGTCTTCGGGGCGTAGTGA
>JBEIGR010000151.1:0-10382 GCA_040381795.1 Verrucomicrobiaceae bacterium
CGCAGAAGCTCCTCGCCACTGAGGAGGAAAAATCCGATGGCGTCTCCATCATGCTCACCTTCGATGTGTCCCTCTCCATGCTCATCGAGGACATGTACATCGGCGGACAGCCCGTGAACTGTCTCACTGCCGCCAAGCGTGTCGTGGCTGATTTCATCAAAGGACGCAAATCGGACCGCATCGGCATCGTCGCCTTCGCAGGCGAGACTTACCTGCCGTGTCCGCTCACGCTCGATCGCGATTGGCTCATCAATAATCTCGACCGCGTGCAAACTCAGCGTGTGAGCGATGGCACAGCCATCGGTTCCGGCCTCGCCTCCGCTGCGAACCGCCTCAACAAAGAGAAGACCAAAAGCAAAGTCATCATCCTGCTCACCGATGGTGCCAACAACTCCGGCCGCCTCTCCCCGCAAGATGCCGCGCGGCTCGGAGCCACGCTCGACATCAAAATTTACTCCATCGCCTTCGGCACCCCCGGCGTGCATGTCATCCCCGATCCACGTCGCGGCACCTTCACCCCGGTGGGACAGCAGTTGTTTGATGAGAAGACCCTCGAAGAAGTCGCCGCCATCGGCAACGGCCAGTTCTTCATGGCGCAGGATTTAAACTCCCTCACCGAAGTCTTCAGCACCATCGACAAGCTCGAAAAAACCAAAATTGAGCGGCGCAAATTCACCGAGGTAGAAGAGCTCTTCCACTGGCCCCTCTACGCCGCCGGAGCCTGCCTCCTGCTCGCCCTCCTGCTCTCCGTCATCTTGCTCCAGACCGCCCCTGAGACGCTCCCAGCCTGATTCATCGCATGCCGCACATCCTGTTTGCTCACGAAAAGCTCCTCTGGCTCCTCCTCCTGGTGCCGCTGCTGCTGCTTTTCAAAGCATGGCTCGATGCACGGTCTTCCAAAGCCGTGCGGGCTTTCACCGCGCCGCGTCTCCGCAGTCTTCTCGTCACCGGCATCTCCAAAGCCCTCTCCTGGACGATTTGGACGCTCTACCTCTTTTCCCTCGCCTTCCTCATCATCGCCGCCGCGAGGCCGCAATGGGGGGCTGAGACCATCGACAGGCCGGATAAAGGCCGAAACATCTTCATCGCCCTCGATACCTCTCGCTCCATGCTCGCCCGCGATGTCGCCCCGGATCGCCTCACGCGGGCAAAGCTTGCCGCCCACGATCTCATCATGGAACTCAAAGGGGAGCGCATCGGCCTCCTCGCCTTCGCCGGGCGTGCTTACCTCCAGGCCCCGCTCACCACCGATCACAATGCCATCCTCGAATCTCTCCAAGTCTTTGACCAGAACGTCATCGAATGGGGTGGGAGCAATTTGGCGGACCTGCTCGATGTCACCCTGCGGGCCATCAAGCCGCTCCCCAAAAGCAATTTCGTCCTCATCGTCTTCTCCGATGGCGGCGATGCCGATGCCAGCCTCACCACCTGGATGCAAAAGCTCACCTCCGCGCAGGTTTCTGTCATCACCGTCGGCGTCGGCACCGAAGGCGGCACCCTCATTCCTGATCCCAATGTCCCTGGCGATTACATCCGCGATGAAAACAACAACGTCGTCCGCTCGAAGCTCGAAAAAGGCGTGCTACAGCAGCTCGCCAGCGCCACGGGCGGCCGTTTCATCAAGCTCGGCACTCAGCCCCTCAGCCGTGATGCCATCGCGCCCATCATCGCCCGCCTTCGCGAGCAAGAAAACGCCACTCGCAGCCTCTCCAAACCCATTGAGCGTTTTGCGTGGCCGCTCAGCATCGCTATATTCTTCCTCATGATCGCCTGGATCCTCAGCTCTCTCCCGCGTCGCAAGCCACGGCCTTCGCTGGCCGCCGGTGTCCTCGCCACGCTCGTGCTCGGCAGTGTGAACGCCGAGGCCAGCTCCTTCGCCGCCTTCTTCCGTCAAAGTGGCCTTTCACCGGAGCAGGCCCACGAGGCTCTCGCGCAGAAGGATTATGAGAAGGCGCGGGATCTTTACACCAAGCTCCTCGAAAAGGCAGATTACAGCCCCGCCGCGCTCGCGGAGCTGCGCTATGGCCTCGCCTTCGCCGAGCATCAGCTCACCGATTACGACGGCTCGGTGAGAAATTTCAGTGATGCGCTGCATGCCGATGACAAAGGCCTGCGCATCCGGGCGCATCGCGGCCTCGGCCACACGCTCTATGATCAGGGCACGCTAGGTCTCGCCAAGCAGCCCAAGATCACCCTGCAACGCTGGATGGATGCTCTCTCCCATTTTGATGCCGCGTTGCAACTCGATCCCAACAACAAGGAGCTGCGTGAGAACCGCCAGCACGTCGCCAACATGCTGGAGGAGCTTCGCAAGGCTCTCGAAGCCATGCAAAAGCAACAGCAGCAGGGTCAAAAGGGGAAGAAAGGCCAGCAGGGCGAAAAAGGTCAAAAAGGACAGAAGGGTCAAAAAGGCGAAGAGGGTGAGGGTCAAGAAGGCGAGGAGGGTGAAGGTGAGGGCGAAAGCGGCGATGATAACGGCGCTGGCGATCCCAAACAAAAAGATCGAACCGGGGAGAAGAAAGGCGACGATGACGGCATCGGCGGCAAAGACGCGCAAAACCTACCCGAAGGCCGCATCCAGGCTGCTGGCGGCAAGGACGGCGAGAAAAAAGATCCCAATGGCGAAGGCGGCCTCGCCGAGGAAAAAGAAGGCGAAGGTAAAAAGGGCGATAAGAAGGGTCAGGTCGCATCCGAGGGCGATGGCGACCAAGAGAAGAAAAACCAAGACCCAAACGGAAAAGACAAAGGCCCGCAGTATTACCGCCGCAATCCCAAGACCGGCTACACGCGTGGCGAAGCGGAGAATTACATCTCTCAATACATGGATGAAATCACCGGACCGATTAACAACACGCAACGCCCTCCTCAGATCAATAAAAAGGACTGGTAAGCCGGAAAAACTAAAAACTTAAAGATCAAAGATCAAAACCGCCTCCGAGCTTCCATCCTCTTCGTTTCATCTTTTATCCTTCATCTTTTCCCCCGAATGCCTATCCGCCTCCTCATCGCCCTTCTGCTCGGCTTTACGCTGCCGGCCGCCGCCGCCACCGTGCGTGCCTATGTGCAGCCCGGCACGGCTCAGACGAACCAAATCGTGAACTACGTCATCACGGTGCAGAACGGCCAGCTCCAGACGGTGCCTCAGCTCCGCCTCCCGGCGCAGATCGGCATGAACTCCGCCCTCCAGCAATCGCAGAGCATCAACATGCAGGGTGGCCGCACCACCATGTCGCTGAATCTCTCCTGGCAGATCGCTGGCACCGAGCCGGGTGAGTACACCATCCCGCCGCAGGATCTCCTCATCGATGGCCAGATCGTGAAGACCAACGAGGTCAAATTCATCGTCACCGAAGCTCCCGCCAATCCGGCGGCACCACTCGGCGATGAACTCACCACGCCGCTCTTTCAGATCGAGGTGGGCAAGACGGAGCTTTATAAGGGCGAGGTCGTCGCGTTGAATGCCAGCATCTACCTTCCACGCCGTGTGGTGTTGCGCCGCGTAGGCCTCATCAACGTCTCGAAGAACGATTTCGCCGTCACCCGCTTCCCGCAGAATGCCGATCAGAGTGAGACTGTCATCAATGGCGTCGGTTACACCGTGTACACCTACCGCACCACGCTTTCACCGCTCCAGGCTGGCGAGCTGAAGGTGGGCCCCGCCACCGTGGAGCTCGTCTATGAAGTCATCGATGATCGTCAGCGCATGCCCGGCATGCCGTTTGGAATGCCTTTTGCCATGGGCGGTGAGCCACGAAAGCAGGACGTGCGTAGCCAAGAGGTGAAAGTGAAGGTTCTGCCTCTGCCTGAGGAAGGAAAGCCTGCCAGCTTCACCGGAGCCGTCGGGGATTTCAGCATCCAGGCCTCCGCCACGCCAACCGAACTGGCGGTGGGTGATCCGCTCGCCGTCGAACTCATCGTCGAAGGCATCGGCAATTTCGATGCGCTCAATGCCCCGGCCCTCACGCAGCCCGAAGCCTGGCGTCCGTATCCGCCGCGACGTTACAACGTGGATGGCCCGCAGGACCCCAATCAAATGGCCGCCTTCCTTCCGCCTGGCACACCGCGTCGTGTTGGCTTCTCGCAGATCTTTGTGCCGGAAAAACAGCACCCGCAGCTCCCGCCCTTCGAGCTGACCTTCTTCAGCCCCACGCAGAAAAAATACATCACCGTGAACACCGCGCCGGTGGCCCTCAATGTGAAACCCGGCGCCGCACCTGCGGCTGAAAACGGCACCGGAGCCACCACCACCTCCATCGAGCCACCGAAGTCTCCCGTCGTGCTCCAACCACGTCCGAACCTCAACGACATCGTCATTCGCGTCCCCGAGCAGCCCCGCTGGATTTCCGCCACGCAGCCTAATGTCTCCATCCTTGCCAACAGTCGCTTCTGGGCCGCCCAGGGCATTCCCGTCCTCGTGCTCGCCTTCGCCACCATTGCCGCGTGGATGCGGAAGCGTCGTCAAAGCCTCGTCAGCGGCCTTCGCGGTGAACTCATGAAATTGTGGAGCGGCCTCGAAGAAAGCGGCCTCGATGATCGCACCTTCCTCCAACGCTGCGCCTGGTTCATTCAGCGGGCCCATGAAGGCAAGGACACGCTCGATGACGCCTCCCGCGAGGTCATGGCACACTATGAAGCGCAAAACTTCACCGCCGCCACCGCCGCTCCGCTGAGCACCACCGAGCGTCGCACCATCCTCACGAAACTCCGCAGCCTTCTGCAAACCTCCGCTGCCCTCCTCGTGCTCGCTTTCACCACCGGCAGCCTGAATGCCGCCGAAGCCGATGAACCGGCCAAACTCTACCAGCAAGCCCGCGAGTCCCTCACGAAGGGCGAATTCACCAAGGCACAGTATTCGGCTGAGCGCATTTTGAAGCTCAAAAACGCCCCGCTCAGTGCCGATCTCTTCACCCTCATCGGCCACACCCGTTTCAAGCAGGATGATTTGGGCCGCGCCGCCCTTTGGTATCAACGCGCCGCCCTCATCGATCCCGCCAATGCGGAGTTACGGCAAAACATTCGCCTCCTCGATGATCGCCTCCGTTTCTTCACCCTCGCTCAGCCTTCACCCGTGGCGCAGTGGAGCCTCATGCTCGGCAAAAACATGTGGGTCATCCTCGCCGCCGCCGGAGCCTGGCTCATCGTGCTCGCTCTCGCTTGGCGAGTGTGGATCGGCCGCGCCTCACCACTGAATGGCACCCAGCGCCTCGGTGCCCTGCTCGCCGTTCTGTGGGGCATTTTGATCCTCGTTCCCGCCGTCACCTTCGCCGCCGTGCGGCCCGCACCGGCTGAGCGAGTGCATGACATCGTCATCGTCACCCAGCCCGAGGTCAGCCTCTACGCCGCCGCCACCGTCACCTCCGCGGCGAACCTTGACCTCCCGCCCGGCAGCCAGCTCCGCCTCCTCGAAAAACGTGGCGGCTGGAGCTACGTCGAAGTCCCCGTCTCCGCCGACGAGCCCACTCGCGGCTGGATCGATGCCTCCGTCGCGCAGCCCTTGTGGCCTTGGGATGAAGCGTTGTTGCCTTGAGCTAGGAAACGCGGAATCATCCTGCTCCCCCGATGCCTTTTAAAGCCGACCACGCCCTCCAGCTCCTCGCCCGTGCCCGCGACCACGGCCGCCTCGGCCATGCCTACCTCATCACCGGGCCCAAAGAAGCACGGCATGAAGACTTCGCCGCCCGCGTCCTCGATCTCATGGTCGGCGAAAAGCATCTCACCCTCGAAGGCTGGGAAGGGCAGGGGGCCATCGTCCTCCGCCCGCAGAGTAAATCCCGCCGCATCACCATCGGCGAGGATGGCGATGACCCCGGCACCATCCGCTTCCTCGAAAAAATGATCCGCCGCACCGCTGCACCGAACGGCTGGAAGCTCGGCGTCATCGTCGATGCCGAGCGCATGAACGTGCAGGCCCAAAACGCCTTCCTCAAAACCCTCGAAGAGCCGCCGCCAAACACCCTGCTGCTCCTTTTGACCACCCAGCCCGAGCAGCTCCTGCCCACCATCCAGTCCCGCGTCATCGAGGTCGGCCTCATGCCGCCCGCCGGAGCACGCACCTTCACTGAGCACGAGAGCAAGCTCCTCATGGTCCTCGAAAAAATGGCCGCCAAGAACGAAGGCGGCCTTTCCGGAGCCCTCGCCCTCAAAACCGACTTCGAATCCATTTTGGAGGAACTCCACGACGACCTCAAAAAGCGCCACGAAGCCGAGTTTGAACGCGAAACCGAGCACTACGGCAAAACCACCGATGGAAGCTGGCTCAAACAACGCGAAGAGCAGGTCGAAGCCGCCATCGAGGCCGATTACATCCAGCAGCGCAGCGCCCTGATGGACCTCCTACTCTCCTGGTTCGGCGATGTCGCCCGCCAGCAGGCCGGTGCCGAGCACCTCGACCTCCTCCGTCATCAAAAAGCCACCTCCGGCCTCGCCGCTAAATGGTCCCCCGCGGAAGTCTCCAAACGCATCCGCATCCTCCGCCAGCTCGAAAGCCACCTCCACACCAACGTCAACGAAGGCCTCGCCCTTGAGGTGTGCTTCATTCAGGCGTTTGCGTGAGCACCAAGCCGGATGGATTGAAGATGGTCGAACCATCGAGGGTTGATGGCTGAGGTGATTCCCTTCGGGGCCTCGCCTCATCCTTCAACAATCATAAATCGATGGCTCATCCATCGTCATTCTCTGCCCCCCCGCGCTCTCCGCCCACTGCTCACTGCTCACCGCTCTTCGCACCGTCTCCTCTTCTTCAAGTCTCGCGGCCTTGCCGCTCTCCCAGTCTTGCCATCCTTCCCGTTCGCTGCTTGGATTGGAATTCTCCCGCATGTCTCTCCCTTCATCCATCCGCGACAACCGTGCCAAACGTGGCAGTGCTGCGGACTTTCTGAAAGGGGCGATCACGGAGCAATCCGCGCTCTCCTTCGTTTCGGCTTATTTCACGGTGCATGCCTTCCATGCGCTGCGCACGGAGCTGAGAAAAGCCAACGGACTTCGCTTCCTGTTCGGCGAGCCCTCCTTTGTGGCCTTGGTCGATGCAGACAAGGCCGAGTCAAAGCACTTCACCCTCACCGAAACGGGGCTGGGCCTCGAAAACACCCTTCCGCAGCGTCGCCTCGCCCGTGAATGCGCCGATTGGATTCGAGAGAAGGTAGATATTCGCTCCGTGGTGCGGTCGGGCTTCCTGCATGGGAAGCTCTTTCATATCCAGAATGGCAATGCCGCGCAGGCGCTGCTGGGTAGTTCCAATTTCACCGTGCCCGGGCTTGGACTTCATCCAAACGCCGCCTCCAACAACGTCGAACTCAACATCGTTGTGGATTCCGACCGTGACCGTGCCGATTTGCTCGCGTGGTTCGACGAGCTTTGGAATGACAAAGGCCTCGTCGCCGATGTGAAGGACGAGGTGCTTCGCCATCTGGAGCGCCTGTATGGCAATCAGACCCCGCAGTTCATCTATTACCTGACGTTGTTCCACCTGTTCCAGCCCTACTTGAACAACGCCGACGACCTCGACAAGGCGTTGAGCAAGGTGGCACTGCCAGACACCGGAATTTGGAACGCCCTGTTCTCGTTCCAGAAGGATGGGGCCAAGGCCTGCATCAACAAAATCCTCGCCGCCAATGGCTGCATCCTGGCAGATAGCGTCGGCCTAGGAAAGACCTACACTGCCCTCGCCATCATCAAGTTCTTCGAGCTACGCAACGAGCGTGTGCTCGTGCTCTGCCCGAAGAAACTCCGACGCAACTGGACGGTCTATCGCAGCAATACCTCCCTCAATCCCTTCGACAAGGATCGCTTCCGTTACGACGTCCTGTCCCACACGGACCTCTCTCGCACCTCGGGAGAGGTGGGCGATCTCGATCTCTCCGTGATCAACTGGGCGGCCTATGACCTCGTGGTCATCGACGAGTCGCACAACTTCCGAAACAACAAGCAGGCTGCCACGCGTCCCGGCGAACCGCCAAAGCGCAGCCGCTACCAGCGGCTCATGGAGGACATCATCACCTCTGGCCAGCGGACCAAGGTCCTCCTACTCTCGGCCACGCCGGTGAACAACCAGCTCTCGGACCTTCGCAATCAGATTTCCTTCATCGCGGGCGGAGACGTCACGCGGGATCAGGATGCGGATGAGGCCTTCGCTCAGTCCTTGGAGATTCCTTCGGTCAAAGAGACCACCCGCATCGCGCAGATGCACTTCACCAACTGGGCGAAGAAGAAGCCTGAGAACCGCACCACCAAGGAACTCTTGCTGGCCATCGGTGGTGACTTCTTCAAGCTGCTCGACGGCTTGAGCATCGCCCGTTCGCGCAAGCAGATCGCCACCTACTACAAGGACGAGATGAAGCGCCTGGGCGGCTTCCCCAAGCGTCCCGCTCCCATCGCGATTCATCCGCCCATTGATCTCCGGGACAAGTTCATCTCCTTCGAGCAGCTCAACAATGAGATCAGTGAGCTGAAGCTCGCACTCTACCTGCCCACCGTGTATCTGCGCAAAGACCTGCCCAAGGCGCTGCTGGATGCCTATCAGGACAAGATCCTTGGAGGATTCACGCAGGAAGGCCGCGAGAAGATTCTCGTCGCCATGATGAAGGTGAACTTCCTCAAGCGCCTCGAAAGTTCGGTGGACTCCTTCCGCCTCACCTTGCAGCGCACGATTCAGAAGATCGACCGCCTGGAGGAGCGTGTGGCCCGCTTCGAGACACATCAGGAGGAGCACACCGAGATCGACTACGATAGCCTTGCTCCTGACCAGTTTGAAGACCCGGACTTTGATGCCGAGGACTTCACCATCGGCGGTCGCCGTCGCATTCACCTCGCGCATTTAAAGCTCGACGAGTGGATGAAGAACGTCCGCCATGACCGCGCCCAGCTCCAGTTCCTGCTCGACAAGACGGAGAAGGTGAAGCCTGACCGCGATGCCAAGCTCGCCGAGCTCCGGAACCGCATCGTCCACAAAGTCTCCAATCCTTCCGTCAATACGGACGGCAAAGCGGTTCGGAAAGTCCTCATCTTCACCGCCTTCGCGGACACCGCCCGTTACCTCTACGATCAGTTGGCCGCTTGGGCTCATGATACACTGCACATCCACGCGGCACTGGTCGTGGGCGATGGCGGAAACCTGACCACCCTCGGCTCCACCGACTTCGACGACATCCTCACGAACTTCTCCCCACTCTCAAAACGGCGCGCCGACCAGCCCCGCTTTCCGCAGACCGAGGAGATCGACCTGCTCATCGCCACAGATTGCATCAGCGAGGGCCAGAACCTCCAGGACTGCGACCTGCTTATCAATTACGACATCCATTGGAACCCTGTCCGCATCATCCAGCGCTTCGGTCGTATCGACCGTATCGGCTCCCGCAATGAAGCCGTCCATTTGATCAACTTCTGGCCGGTGGCTGATTTGGACCTCTATCTGAATGTGAAGCACCGCGTCGAGGCTCGCATGGCCTTGGCAGACATCGCCGCCACCCAGTCGGACAATCTTCTGGAGCCCAAGCAGCTCGAAGACCTCATCACGGAAGACCTCCGCTTCCGCAATCAACAGCTCAAGCGGCTCAAGGACGAGGTGCTCGATCTGGAGGATTTTGACGATTCCCCCAGCCTCACAGACTTCTCCCTGGATGAGTTCCGGCTGGACCTGCTTCAGTTCCTCGAAAGCCGTCGGCAGGAGTTGGAGGAGGCACCTTTGGGCCTTTACGCCGTCGTTCCGCCAAAGCCTGCCGAGATGCCCGGTGCCCGCCCCGGCACCTTGTTCTGCCTGCGGCGCAGTGGCAGCGCCTCGGCAGAGAAGCCCTCCTCGCGGGAGAATCTCAATCCCCTCGCGCCGCACTTCCTCGTCTATGTGCTGGATGACAGCACGGTGCGTTACACCTTCACCCAGCCGAAGGAGGCGCTTCTCCTTCTGCGCGGTTTGGCCGCCGGTCATGCCAGCGCCTTTGATAAGCTTTGTGATCTCTTCGACCTGCAGACGGAAAACGGCGCGGACATGTCCCACCACAGCCAGCTCATCCGTGCCGCGCTCCGGTCCATTGAAAGCACCTTCCAGCGCCGCGCTGCCACCGCCCTGCTCTCCAGTCGCAGCGGATTGCTTCCTCTGGCGGATGATGTGCCGCAGGCTGCCTCCCAAGATTGGGAACTGGTCACCTGGCTCGTCGTCCTTTCTCCGTTGTCTTGATCTTACCCGGCACTTGGCACAATCCTCCTCTTCCCGTAACCTATGCAGCATGAACTGGAAGGACAACATCACCCGATGGCCCACGGGGGATTCGAGCGGTTGCTTTCTCAGGCCCTCGAACTACGTTCACAATATCGTTATGCCCTCCATCCCGTCGAAGCCGTTGTTCAGCATTTCCGTGCCCCAGCAGACAGCTCATGTCAGCAAGGCCACG
>JBEIGR010000152.1:0-10194 GCA_040381795.1 Verrucomicrobiaceae bacterium
CTGTATGGCACCAACACCGCTGCTCCGACCGCGCCGCCCGTGATCAGCAGCGTCTTGAGCGGTGCAGGCAATGTCGAATCACCCTTCAGCTACCAGATCACCGCCACGAACAATCCTCAGTCCTTCAGCGCTACCGGCCTTCCTGCTGGCCTCAGTCTTAGCAGCAGCGGCCTCATCCAGGGCAACCCCACGCAGGAAGGCACGTTCAACGTCACGCTCGGAGCCACGAATTTCCTCGGCACCGGCTCTGCCACACTCGCGCTCACCATCGGCCCGCGACTTCCCACACCGCCGCTGATCACCAGCGCTCTGACCGCTCAGGCGGTGCTGAATGTGATCTTCAACTACCAGATCGCCGCCTCGAACTCTCCCTCCAGCTTCACCGCCACCAATCTGCCCGCGGGCCTCAGCGTGAATGCCAGCGGCCTCATCAGCGGCTCGCCGACATCGGTCGGCAGTTTCAGCATTCCTATCTCCGCCACGAATGCCGATGGCACGGACAACAAGGCGCTTTCCATCACCATCACTTCCGCCGCCTCGCTCATCGCTCAGGCGGTGGATAACTCGCAGCTCATCTTCACCATGGGCGGAAATCTGCCGTGGACGCTTTCCAATTCGGACAATCATGATGGCGTGGATGCCGTCGAGAGCGGATGGATCACGCACAGCCAGCAGAGCTGGCTCGAAACCACCGTCACCGGCCCTGCCTACATCAATTTTTGGTTTCAACTCGTTTCCGAGTACGGTGGCGACTACTTCCGCTTTACCATTGATGGCGAGGAACTCTGGTACAGCGAGGACGTACACCTCTGGCGGCTGCTCGGCTTCTACGTCCCGCCGGGTCAGCACACCGTGCGCTGGAATTACACCAAGAACGAAAGCATCAACTACGGCTATGACGGCATGTGGCTGGATCAAATCGAGGTCCAAGGCGTGCAGCAGCTCATCGGTAATACCGTGGATAATCCGAATCTCACCTGGAGCATGCCCAGTGCCCAGGCCTGGCCTTTGCAAAACCGTCGCACCATTGATGGCGTGGATGCCTTCATCAGCCCGATCATCCTCGATCATGGTCGCAGCAGCGTCATCGAGACCCAGGTGACTGGACCGGGCACGGTGTCCTTTTGGTGGACTGTTTCATCGCAGGCGGGTGGAGACTTCTTCCGCTTCGAGATCGACGAAACGATCCAAAATCAGATCAGCGGCCACAGCGCAGGCAATAATCTTCCTTGGGCGCAGCAGACCTACAACGTGCCCGCCGGTCAGCACATGCTGCGCTGGCGTTACATCAAGAATGAAGCCGTGATCGACGGCCTCGATGCCTGCTGGCTCGATTCCATCAGCTACACGCCCAACTTTGCCACCGGCCCGCCCTACACCCAATGGCTCGCTAGCCTCTTTCCCGTGAATCAGCTCGGCAATGGACTTCTCACCGGTCCTGATGCCGATTACGATGGCGACGGCTTCAGCAACTTCTACGAATACGCCTTCGGTAGCTCGCCGGTGCTCGTGGACTTCACACAGCCCATCGCCTCGCAGCTCGCTGGCAGCGAGAGCATCTACAGATTCTCGATGGATGTCTCTAAGACCGATCTGCTCATCACGCCGAGGCTTTCTGATGATCTGAGCACCTGGGCGGATACCACCAGCGAGTTTGTTTCGCAGGCAGGGAACATCGTGCTGCGCCGCGTGCGCCTCCCGCACAGTGCCGGGAAGAAGTTCTTCATGCTCAAAGCCACACCGGTGCCTTGAGCGAGCTCATCACATGTCGAGGAAGTTCCGCAGGAGCTTTTTACCTTCCTGCGTGAGGATGGACTCGGGGTGGAACTGCACGCCGTGGATGGGCAGTTCTTTGTGGCGCAGGCCCATGATCTCCGATTCGTCATCGCTGCATGTGGCGGTGATTTCGAGGCAGGAAGGAAGGGTGGCACGCTTCACGAGCAAGGAATGGTAACGCGTGGCTTCGAAGGGCTCCGGCATGCCTTTGAAGACGGAGGTACCATGATGGCGGATCATGGAGGTTTTGCCATGCATGAGGCGCTCCGCCCGCACGACATCACCGCCGAAGACATGGCCGATGGCCTGATGACCGAGGCAAACGCCGAGCAGAGGGATGGATGGCCCAAAACGCTCGATTACGGCGCAACTGATGCCTGCCTCCTTCGGTGTGCATGGGCCGGGCGAGATGCAGATGTGGTCTGGGCGCAGCTTTTCGATCTCATCGAGCGTGACCTGATCATTGCGGCGGATTTCCATGACGGCTCCCATCTCGCCAAAGTATTGGACGAGGTTGTAGGTGAAGGAGTCGTAGTTATCGATGATGAGGAGCATGCTGGCGAAGTTCCAGGTTCAAGGTTCCGAGATTAAAAGCCGCGAACGCTGAGGAGGTTATCGAGCTCAGCTTGGAAGGCGGGGATGTCCGCAGGGGGCGGTTGATAGCCGGGGGCGGGGCCACGCATGCCGAAGCGGCCCGTCTGATCCATGAACCACATGGCGGTATTGCCATCACTGAAGGTGGCGCGGCCACTGATGAGGGCACCTTCGAGCGGCAATTCATCCACGGTGACTCGGAGCGAACTGGCGGGGCCGGCTGGCTGTTCGTATTCGGTGTCTTGGAGATCACCTTCAGCGGCCTCCGGGGGAGGGGTGGGCTTGGGCTGCTCTTCGGGCGGCTTCTCGCGGGCCTTTTCCTGAATTTTCACCTCGAGTTCGAGAATGAGCAGGCGTGCCTCCATGTAGGTGAGGCTGATGCCGAGTTCGTTGCGGAGGCGGTCCTGAATTTGGTTCAGGTTCGCACCTTCAGCCGCCCAGGTGGCGATTTGCTGGCGTTGTTCCGGTGTGAGGCTGGTCATGGGAGTGCGTGGAAGGGCGGGGGATCAGCCCTTCATCTTATCCGTGATGATATGCGAGAGCGCGGAGGCCTTTTCGCTGAGTTTTTTGATCTCGTCGTGAGTGAGGGCCTTGCCTTCGGGGACATCGACCATGGGCAGCATCTCCTCGATGCCTTTGCGTAGGTCGATGAGGTTTTGGTTCTTCAAAAGGGAGGGGTGCAGGCTATCGAGGCTGCTGAGGTAGTATTCGAGAATGTCGCGACGGGTGAGCTGGCGGGTCTTTTCCTCGGCGTAATCGAGCACGATGGTGCGTGTGGCCATCTCCAAAGCCCGCAGCCAGCCTCCAAGGCTGATGAGGTGGGCGATATCGACATCTCGAAGCATGACCATTTCGGCCTCCACATCGGCCTGCGTGCGGGCGAGTTCTTCTTTCAGGCTATCCCATTCGCCACGGAGACTGTGCTCGAAGAGGCTCTGGGTGTGTTTGTTCATGCGGCCGCCTGCGCCGAGGGCTTTGCCGTATTTGATCATGGCCCGGCCCACGAATTCCATCTCATCCACCTTCTCCGTCTGCACGATGAGAAAGCCATCGGCGATGAGCGTGCCGAGGCCGAGGGAGACGATGACGCGATCCGCCGGTGTCTTATCAGAAAAGGGGCGCTTCAAATCGTCATACTTGAGTTTTCCCACCTTGTTGAGCATGTCGAAGAGCTTGCGGATGGAGGGCGTGGTGAATTCGTTCACGCCGAATTCCTCCCGCACATGCTCATCACCTACCACATCCTCGGGAATGGGTACTTTGGCACCCGGCGGCGGTGGAGCGGGCGGTGGCGTCGTGTCCTGGCCAGCAAGCGGAAGCGCCAGCGTGGTGAAAAGCGCCAGATATAGCGAAAAACGGGCAAGGGTGCCGGAGATCATGGGGGCGATGATACGAGGGCGGTTTGGGATTTCCAGCGTGAGGAGCGGGAATGACGGTGTTTTCTTTGTCATCACGTGGAGGCGTGGAATTTTCACACCAGGCTGCGGACGAAGGGCAGCATGCTCGAGTAAAGGGTGCTGCCTCGGTATCGGCTGAGCTGTTCATTGACTAGCTCGGCATCGCTATCCACATCGGCGGGGAGGAGTTCCTTGTGGGAATGCTCGCCACAGGTAGAGCAGACGTGGATGAAGCGGGAATCGCAATCTCGGCGCACCTCACCACGGAGGTCGTCACCTTCGAGAACGAGGCTCTGAAGAGCGGGGCCGCTGTCTTTTTCGACGAGTTCGAGGTTCAAGGAGGTTCCGAGACGTTTGTTGATCCAGACAGCGAGCAGCAGGGCGGTGGTGTGCTGGCCGCGGAGGTAAGTGATGCGCTGTGTATGGAGCTTGGAGAGGTTTTGAAGTGCGGATGCATCCTGGAAGCAGCTCGCTAAGGCGGTGCGCATGAAGTGCGAGCGGGTCCAGGCGAGATCACGGATGTCGAGATCGGTATTTTCGGCCTGCACGGTGAGGAGGGCATCGAATTGACGGGCGGGATCACTCCAGCGTGAGCTGTCGATGATGAGCGTGTCGATGCGGGAGTAAAAGCGCTCTTCGAAGTTCTTCGTGAGATCGGCCTGCCACCAGACGACGAGGGGGAGATCGGAGTCGAGATGGGCAAAGACGAGGTTTTGCACCTGAGCGGCATCCCCACCTTCGAGGATGAAGGTGATCTGCTCGCTGCAGACGGCTTGTTTACCCTGATACGGGCGGCAGAGGGCCTGAATCCACGAGCGGGCACGGGGCGGCTGCACTTTGGGCAGGGCGAGAATGAGCATGGCGCGGCAGGCGTGCTCGGCGGCCACCTTTTCGAGCATCGCGTGATCATCGGCCAGCACGGCACTATCCTCGGTGTAAATGGCCAGATTGATGAGGGAGGCACGTGTTTTGGCCTCATCGCCCTCCCAAAGCTGGTTCAAGGAGCGGCGGATGCCACTGATGGGCGTTTCGAGGCCGAGGCGGGACACGTCCATGGGTTCGGAGAGGGCAGGGGACATGGTGGCAGACTGGAGAGGACAGGCGAGGAAACAAGAAAGTCCTGCGCTGGCTTCATGTTCGGGGTTGAACGGGGCTTCCTTCGATGCTCACCCATGAGACATGCCCGCACCTGACCTCGTCGCTGAAATCCTCCGCCTCAAAAAAGAGCGCAATGCCGTCATTCTCGCTCACAACTACCAGGACAAAGCCATCCAAGAGATTGCCGACTTTGTGGGAGACTCACTCGGGCTCGCCTACAAGGCCAAAGACACGGCGGCGGACGTGATCGCCTTCTGCGGCGTGCATTTCATGGCTGAGACGGCGAAAATCGTGAATCCCTCCAAAACCGTCATTTTGCCAGATCGCGATGCGGGATGCTCGCTGGAGCAAAGCTGCCCTGGGCCACAGCTTGAGGCCTTTTTGAAAGCGAACGCCGCCAAGAATTACTATGTGATCGCCTACATCAACTGCAGTGGTCACGTGAAGGCGCTGAGTGATTGCATCTGCACCAGCGGCAATGCCGTGAAGATCGTGGAGGCCGCGCCGAAGGATCGCCCCATCCTTTTCGTGCCGGATCAAAATCTCGGCTCCTGGGTCATGGAGCAGACAGGCCGCAAAATGGAGCTGTGGAAGGGCGCGTGCTACGTCCACGTCGAATTCACCCGCGATAGCATCCAGGCGATCAAAGATCAGTATCCCGATGCGAAGGTGGTGGCTCATCCTGAATGCACCTACGCCGTGCGCATGCTGGCGGACGAGGTTTGCAGCACGGAAAAAATGGTGGGGTATTGCCGCAGTAGCCCCGCAAGTGCCTTCATCATCGTGACGGAGAGCGGCATGCTACATCGCCTGGAGCGTGAGGTGCCTGGAAAGACTTTTATTCCTGGCCCCACCGGCCATTGTGCTTGTGCTGACTGCCGTTACATGAAGCTCAACACGCTTCAGAAACTGCACGATGCCCTCCGTGATCTCGCCCCCACCGTCGAGATGCCGGAAGACCTCCGTTCCCGTGCGGAGAAGCCGATTCTCCGCATGCTGGAGCTGAGCAAGAACTGATCAACACCGCCCCTCATGGCCCGAAGACGCAATCGCCGAATGACCAAGCCGCTCGTGCCAGGCTTTTGGACGCTGCTGGCGGCGGCGCTCGTGCTGTCTGGCACGCTGGGCCTGATGTGGCTCGTGGGAAAAACAACGATCGTGCGTCACGACGCCGTCGAAAAGGCCGTCAAGTAACAGCCAGCGCCGCGCTGGCGAAGCAAAGCGGCCATCTCGCTCCGCGAGATGAGCTGGACCGCATTTTTCAGAACGCGGAGTGCGTGTGACGGTGTAGATGTTTGTAGTTCGGGCTTCAGGCCGTGATTCGAGGCACCAGAACGGGCTAAAGCCCGGACTACGAACACGGCCCGCGCCGCTCAGCTTTTCAAACCGCGTTCATTCAGCGCCTGAAGCACCTGCTGAACGGCTTCATCGAGCGTGATGGCGGAGTTGTCGATCAGCGTGGCACCTTCGGGGACCACCAGCGGGCTTGATTTGCGAGCTTTGTCGATGCGATCGCGCTCGGCGAGGTTGTCCGCCTGGCCTTGGGCGCGGCGGCGGGAGGCGCGAACTTCCTCCGACGCATCAATGTAGATTTTAAAGGGGCTATCGGGAAAGACGACGCTGCCGATGTCTCGCCCTTCCATGACGAGGGAACCTAGTCGGATTAGGGATCGCTGATCGGCGACGAGGCGAGTGCGCACCTCGGGCACACGGGCGACGAGGGAGACGGCGGCATTGACGGCATCGCTGTTGAGTTGATCGGCGGTCAAATCATGGCCGTCGAGACGGACGTGGGTCTGCCCTTCGCTGACCGGGCATTCAAAGACGATGGAAGGAAGCACGGCGACGACAGCGGCGGCATCGCCAGGATCAATGCCACGGTTCAGCACGGCCCAAGTGAAGGCTCGATACATGTTTCCCGTGCCGACGAAGATGTAGCCGAGTTGCTTCGCGACGAGACGTGCGATGCTGCTTTTGCCTGAGGCGGCGGGACCGTCGATGGTGATGACTGAGGGCATGCCGGGGCGATCAGGGATTAGTGCGGAGGGATGCGTGAGATGGTCGGTATCGGCCGGGCGGCGGTATCTCCATGCAGGAAGAGATCGAGGTGATGCTCAAAGCCAGGATAGCTGGTGGAGATGCACTCGGTGCCTTCGATGGTGGTGGTGCCTTCGGCGAACATGCCAGCGATGGCAAAGGCCATGGCAATGCGGTGATCCCCAAAGCAGGGCAGGGTGGCTCCCTGCATTTTGGCACCGCCTTCGATCTCCATGCCGTCGGGCCGCTCGGTGACCTTCACCCCCATGAGGCGGAGGTTGTGGGCCACGGCGGCGATGCGATCCGTTTCCTTCACGCGGAGTTCCTCGGCATCGCGGATGAGGGTGTTGCCACGAGCGAGTGCTCCGGCGACGGCGAGGATGGGCAACTCGTCGATCACATTCGGGATTTCGGTTCCGCCGATGACGGTGGCATTGAGTTCACCGCCTCTGACGACGATGTTTCCACGAGGCTCGCCATCGGATTGAATCTCGGAATGGGTGACCTGGGCTCCCATGCGCAGGAGCACATTGAGGATGCCGGTGCGGGTGGGATTGAGGCCTACGTTTTTGATGGTGATCTGGGCACCGGGAGAGGCGGCCACGGCCACCATCCAGAAGGCGGCGCTGGAGATGTCACCCGGCACGACGATGTCGCGAGCCTGCGGTTCTTGCGGGCCATAGACGCTGACGGCGTCGTCCTCACGCAGCCATTTGATGCCGAAATGGCTGAAGAGGCGCTCGGTGTGGTTTCGCGTGGCCACTGGCTCGACGACGGTGGTTTTGCCCTGCGCAAACATGCCGGCTAGCAGCACGGCGCTCTTCACCTGGGCGCTGGCGACGGGCAGTTTGTAATAAATAGGATTCAAGGCACCGCCGTGAACCTTCAGCGGGGCGCAGATCTTTTCGCCCTGGCCTTCGACGCGGGCCCCCATCTGGGCCAGCGGATCGGCGACACGCTTCATGGGACGCTTGGAAAGCGAAGGATCGCCGAAAAGCTCAGTGGTGAAGTTTTGACCTGCGAGGATGCCGCACAGAAGGCGGGTGGTGGTGCCCGAATTACCGCAATCAATGGGATGCGTGGGAGCTTGGAGCTTCGCGCCTTGGCCCGTGATGGCGAGCTTCACGAGGCCGATGCCTTCGACTTCTTCGAGCGGCTGCACCTCGGCTCCGAGAGCCTGCATGGCCTTCACCGTGCAGAGGCAGTCTTCGCTGGGAAGGAAGCCATCGATGATGGTGGTGCCTTTGGCTAGGCCGGCGAACATCGCGGAGCGATGGGAAATGCTCTTATCGCCGGGGACGGTGATTTCGGCGGGAATGCTCTTGAGTTTACGGGATTTCAGAATGGCCATGCGAAGGAAAACCGCCGGGTTGGGCAAAGGGCGGCCCGGTTCATGGCCCATGCTGGAAGGCATTTCAACCAGCTTGCGGCCTTGTGGGGTGGGCTGGAGGAAGTTTGAACGCCCTCACCGAGGCCGCGTCGAACACGCCAATCACTCCTGGCACTGGTTATGCTCACTGAAACTGTCAGCTCAAGCCTTCTCACCATGACGCGTTTTCCCCGCCCTGGCTGCTGGTTCCGGTTCACCCCGGCGGACTGGTATTTCATTCGTGACACGCTCGCTCCCACGGATCGCAACCGAGAGGGATTCAATGCGATTCTCGATGATCCGGCGGCGATCTCCCTCATCCTCGACAACGAGCGCTTGTTTGAGGAGGTGGTGATGTCCAAACGAGGCCTTCAAGTCTCACCAGAGCTGTTTTTCTTTCTCGTCATTCGTCACACGCTCCGGGAACGCGGCATAACGGCGGTTCAGGTGGCGGATTACATGGCCGTCGTGTTCGCTGATTTCGGCTGCGGAGCCTCGAAAGGCCCGGACGAGATCAACCGCAGCATCGATAGCCTTTACAGTGTGGACTACCTGGAGGCCATTCAGGAGGCCGGTGGGCATCACAAATTCTTCCTCCATGTGCAGTGTGCGAATCAGTTCCTCGTGCTCACCTGCCTCTATCCTGATTTCATTCACCGGCGGGCCGAGCGGCGCGGGGCACCGGATGTGGACTACTACGAGCAGGTCGTCGTCAGCCATCTGGAGGCGGCTCAAAAGCATGTGCTGGCGGATGAATTCGAGTTGGAGGAGACGCTCGGCCTCGTGGCGGATAGCTTTCCAACGGCACGCCGAGCGATGAACCACACCGTGCGTGAGTATTTGAGCCTCGGGCAGTGAACGAGGAATTCAAAGCCAAAGATTGAGCGAAAGCATGCATAAGAGGTCCGTTTGATCCACCCCATGCGTTTCCTGCTCTCTGTCCTGTTTTTGGCTACCACCGCCCTCGCCGAGCCGGACTGGGCCTCCACGCTGACGCAGACAACGCCAAGCCTCCTGAAAGTTCCAGCCTGTGTGTTGGATTTTGAGCTCGGCTGGAACAATTCGATCAAAGCCGGCACGGCTCGTGTGACCGTGCAAGAGGCTGGGGACAGCTGTTGGCGGGCCACGGCGCAGGCATCGAGCACGGGCTTTGCTCGCACGCTCTGGAGCTATGATTGCACCATGTCCTCAATCATCCGCCGTGACACGCTGCATCCCATCTTCATGCAGCATAGCGAGACGGATCGCAGTGAGACCTGCCGCTATCGCGTCTCGTTTCAGCCAAAGCGTGTGATTACCGAATCCACCTTTCTTCCCAAGGAAGGTGACGCATCGACGGTGACGAACGTGTGCGGCTTTTCTCCGGTGGAGGACCTGCTTTCGATCATCCTTTTCGTTCGCGGTCTGCCCCTGGCGAACGGGGAGAGCGTCACCCGCGTGGTGCAGCCCTGGGACAAGCCTTATTTGACGACCTTTGAGGTGCTGGGGCGTGAGAATTTGGAAGTCGAAGGCAAGGACAAGCCCTGCATCAAGCTCGCGGTGAAGATCCGCAAGATCGATCGGGATTCGCTCACCCTCTCCAGCTACAAAAAGATGAAGACCGCCACCATCTGGGTCTCCGATGATGAGGAGCGGCTACCCGTCGAGATGCGGGCGGAGATCTTTATCGGCTTCATGTCCTGCCGCCTCACCGGCAAGACTCTTCTCAGCGGTTCGTCAGCCCGCAGCGGTGCTCCAAGCGCCGCCAGCATGCTGGTGAAGCCGCCGATGTGATCTCGATTTGTAGATACCATGTGGGCGGAGTCACCGAAGCGGATCGGTGATAAGAAGGGGGTGCTAGCAAACCCACACACTCCACCACCCACATGGTCACACATCCTATCAAAGCAAACCACAGCAGCAAGAACAGCAAGCGCCGCGCAA
>JBEIGR010000153.1:0-10145 GCA_040381795.1 Verrucomicrobiaceae bacterium
ACCATGATCTCGACAAAGCGGCTGTCGGTTTCTGGAATGATCACGCAGATGAGCGAGCCGGGCCTCAAGTAGGTGCCGTCCGTGGCGGCGACATTCAGCACGATGCCATCGCGTGGTGACTCGATGATCTGGCGCTCGTTTTGATTGATCTGCACATCAATGACGGAGAGATCACGCTCAGCGGTGGCTACTTCGCTCAAGGCGGTGCCTTTCGATGCGTGCGTGGAGGCGATGCTGGCGTCCATGTCATTACTGGTGCGCTTCAAAGCGGCGGCAGCAGACTTCAACTCGGCGCTGGTGGAGTCGCGGGAGAGCGTGGCGAGTTCGAGATTGCGCTGGGATTCGAGCTGCTTGGCGTGGAGTTCCACAGTGCGGGTGTAATTCAACAGCGCGGTCTCGGCGGCGATCTTCGCACCAGCAACACGCTGCTCAGCACCGTCAATGGCCTGCGCTTTGGCGAGTTCCTGCTGCGTGATCTGCGCGGTGAGCGACTCGACGCGGCCCTGCGCAAAGTCGCGACGGCTTTCGATGGCCTCGCGCTGCGCTTTGAGGTTGTTGAGGAGGTTCGGGTCGTTGTCCTGGATCTCGATGATGAGCTCGCCCTTCTTCACGCGCTGCCCTTCAGTGACATGCAGGTGCTTCACGCGGCCAGAAACTTGCGCTTCGATGTTGATGCGGCGGTCGAGCGGATTGAAGGCGATCACACGCCCGGCGCCGGAGACAAACTGCCGCCAAGGCAGCCACAGGATGCCGATGACGAAGGCGATGAAGGCCAGCACCAGCAGGCGGCTGAAGATGCGAGTGAACTTCGCGCTGCCCGCGAGGCTCAGCGCTGGCAACGGAGGCGCGGAGTAGGTGGTGGCGTGGCTCATGAGCGATTTTGCAGGCGTTGAGTTTCCGATTGCGAAGAGGTGCCGTCATTCAAATGGCACGGCGCGAGTTCGATGATCTGATCGCAGCGTTTGGTGACATCATGATCGCGGGTGGCGAGGATGACGGTCCAGGTGAGCGAGGGATCGAGGATGGCGGTTTCCAGCAGCTTGAAGGACTCGTCGTCGAGGCTGTCGAAGAGCTCGTCGATCAACAGAAGTCGCGGGCGCTGCACCAAAGCGCGGGCGAGCAGCAGGCGCGTGCGCTGATTCCCGCTCAGCGGCGCTCCACCGACCTTCAGACGGAGATTGAGACCTTCGGGACGATGCAGCAGCACATCGAGCAGGCCCACGCGCTCCAAAGCCCCGCGGATTTCATCCAAACCGACATCGACACGTCCGAGGCGCAGATTTTCGATGACACTGCCATCCACGATCTCATCACGGCGCAGCAGCATGACGCTCTCACGCAGCGCTTCCAGATACCAACTGCGCAGATCGAGGCCGTCGATGCTCACATGGCCCTCCACCGGCTGGCGGAGGCCGAAAAGGATGTCGAGCAGCGAGCTGGCTCCGGAGCCATGTGGGCCGACGATGGCCGCGCGACTGCCCGAGTGGATGGTGAAGGTCTTTTTCTCGAAAAGCGTGGCATGGTAACCGAAAGCCAGCTCGCAGCCGCGCACCTCCGCGCCGCCTTCACGCTTAACGGGTTGCTCGCCGTCCTCGCGCTCGATTTCGAGGTCGAAGATGTGCCCCAGCTTGTCCATGGCGGCCATGGCGTCATACCAGGCCTCGAGCTTTTTGCCCATCTTGGCCAGGGAGGCCACGATGCTGCCCATGATGAGCTCCGAGGCCACGAGCTGGCCCAGGGTGATCTGCTGACTGACGACCAACCAGCCGCCCACCACCAGCAGTGTGGCACTGGCGAGCACACTCACCACCAGCAGTCCGACGATCTGACGCATGACGATGCGAAAGTGGCTCGCGCGGCGGGTGAGGTATTCCGTGGCGAGCTGGTTGGCCCTTTCATAGGCCAAGTCGTAGCCGCCGGGGCCTTTGAAGAGGAACGGGAACGCGGCGATCTCCTCGAACCAGTTCACCACGTCGTATTTCATGCGCGACTCGGCGATGGAGGTGTCCACCGCGCCGCGACCGAGCAGCCAAGTGATCACAATAATGAGCACGAGCAGCACCCCGACGAAGAGCAGCAGCACCGGATGATACAAAGCGAGGAGCAACATCCCGATAAGGCTGCCAAAGACGAGATTGATACCATCCAGCAGCAGCAGCGAGGTACTCTTCTGCGCGGTGACGACATCCAGGAAGCGATTCACCAGCTCCGGTGCATGGACGTCATCGAGCGCCTCCGCCTTCACACGCGGCAAGCGATACGCGAGGTCTGCGGCGGTGCGAACAAAGATGCGGCGCTGGATGATATCCGAGATGTAATACTGAAACCCGCTGACCACCGCCTGCAGCGCCAGCGCGCCAAACAAGGCAAAAGCCAGGATCACGATCGCCTGCACATACGGCTGCGATTGGCCGCCGAAGGCCAGATTACTCACAACCGCATCCACCGCGAGTGGCGCGGCGAGGTAGAGCAACCCCGCAAACACGGAAAAGATGAGCAGCGTGACGATGTCGCCGCGCTCAGCCTTCAAAAGACGGAAGAAACGCCGCGCCGGACTCACCTGGGCCGCATGGCCGTGACCATGGCTGTTTCCATGTTCAGCTCCATGTGTGTGTACTTCCTGCGCCACCGCCGCATGCACACTCATGTCATGTGCAGGACGTTCAGGATGCACGATGCCAGCCTCGACGACGTCATTCACACTTTGGAGCCCGAGGAGCTGCACGAGTTCACCGCGGCTCAGGGTGATGCGGTGCGTGGGATGCTCCCCGTCCGCGATGCGCACTCGGAACCAGCCGGCGAAGGTGATGACGATCCAGCGGGATTCTTTGGCGCTCCAAACCACGACCGGCATGTCGTGATGCGCCCGCCAAACGACCTCGGCCAGCGGCAAACGCACCGGGGTGACGTGCATGTAAACCTCTGCCGCCGCCGCGACGAGCTTCGATAGCGAGTCGCCCTCGCGCTTCACCGCGTTCTGCACGGCAATCAGGGCACGCTCGTGATTGTATTCGCTGCCGGTGATGGCAGCGAGCTGGGCGAGCAGGGCGGTGGTCGTGGAAGATGGCGTGGACGGCATGCGGTATATTTTACGTTCCAGGAAAGGGACGGGATGATGCGGGTCGGAACTCTTCCCGTAACCGAGGCAAGATGCAAATCAGCGATTGGCTGAGTCGAACCGGGCAAAACTGGCTGGAACCGGGCTCTGAACCGTGCAAGCGGCTCCGAGCCGGTCGATTCAGCATATCAGCATAGCCACGGCTGTTTCGATGAATTCGCATGGAAATGAGGGGGCGGAGAATGCGTTCCGGCCTTGTTTTGACTATTTCGATGTTTCAAAGCATTGCTTCGAGAATTCCGCATGAACGAACCCCATCTCAATTACCACCATCTGCGCCTGTTTTGGGAAGTTGCCCGTGCAGGCAGCCTCAAGGCCGCCGCACCGCGGCTGAATCTCTCACAGCCGACGATCAGTGCCCAGATCAAGGCGCTGGAGATCAGCCTCGATGAGCAGCTTTTCGATCGCACAGGCCGTGGGCTGAAGCTGACGCCCGGCGGCCGCCTTGTGATGGAATGCGCGGCGGAGATTTTCTCCCTCGGCACGGAGATGGTTCGCTCGCTGCACGGTCAGGGCAGCGCTCGCAGCCTGCGTCTGAACATCGGCGTCACCGATTCATTGCCGAAACTCGTCGCGTGGCGGCTGATCCGGCCTGCGGTGAAGGCGTTTCCAAATTTGCAGCTCTCCTGTGCGGAAGGTCATGCGCAGGAGTTGCTCGGCTCGCTCGCGGCAGGCAGGCTGGATGTCGTTTTGTCGGATGAAGCCGCGCCGTCGTCGATGCCGGTGAAGGCCTTCAATCACCTGCTCGGCGAGTCTCCCGTGGTGTTTTGTGCCGTGCCCGCCTTGGCCAAGAAGCTGAGCGCGAACTTCCCCGCGTCGCTCAAAGACGCCCCGGTGCTTCTTCCTGCCAGCCGCACGGCCTGGCGGCATGAGCTGGACCGCTGGTTTGACTCCCAGCGCATCCGTCCGCACATCGTCGCCGAGTTTGACGATGCCGCTCTGATGAAAACCGCCGCCTCCGATGGCATGGGCATCGCCCCCATCGCGGCTTCCGTTTTGGACGAGGCCGTGGATCGCTACGGGCTGAAGCCCGTCGGTCGCCCGGTGCGCTGCGGCTTTTCCTGTTACCTCATCACCCTGGAGCGGGCCATGCGGCATCCCGCGTTGGCGGTGATCGCTGGGGAGTCGAAGTCCGTCTTCACCTCTTCGCGTCGGCGAGATTCGGCTTCGTGATTGCAAGAGAAGCTGCTTTCTCCTAAAACGAGGTCGTCATGCTTCGCCCACGCAAAAAATACACCGTCCACGATCTCCGTAAGCTCAAAGGCAAACGCTGCCTCACGCACATCCATGTGAAGTCTCCCGAGGAGGCCGCCGCGGCGGAAGCCGCAGGCGTGGATCTCATGAGCTGCCCTTTTGATACGCCGGAGGCGCAGGCCCGCCTGCCATTGCTCGTGGCCGCCGCGCCGCAGAGCTTTCTCTCTGGCTCCACGCCGCATGGCATGGCCACGCCGGAGGAGGCCATCCGCACCGGCATCCGCGCTCTCGAGCTGGGCGCCAGTTCCGTGTATTGCTCTGGCAGTCCGTTGCTCATCGAGGCGATGGCTCGCGAGGGCATCCCCGTCGTCGGCCACATCGGCATGGTGCCGCGTCATGTCACCTGGACCGGCTATCGTAGCCTCGGCAAGACCGCCGCGGAGGCGAAGGCCATCTACCAAAAGATGAAGGACCTCGAAAACGCCGGTGCCTATGCCGCCGAGATCGAGATCGTGCCGCACAATCTCGCCACCTGGCTCTGCCAGCAGACGACGATGATCCTCATGTCCCTCGGCTCCGGCACCGGCTGTGACACACAGTTCCTTTTCTCCGATGACATCCTGGGCGACTACGATGAGCGCCTGCCGCGCCACTCGAAGGCCTATCGAAACTTCGCCGAGGAATACCGCCGCCTGCAAAACGAGCGCATCGCCGCCTTCCGCGAATACATCGCCGATGTGAATGAAGGCCGCTTCCCCGAGCGCAGCCACCTCACGGAGATGGATGCCGCCGTGCTCGACGAGGTGCGCAGCTCGCTGCAGCCGGCCACGTGAGCCTTCGCCGACGGCAAATCTACGCGGAGAATCCGCCCCGGCACGCGTTCTTCTCCGCCACCATGAAGCACGCTGTCCTTTCCCTTCTCTTCCTCAGCTCCACCTTGCTGGCGGCGGAGCCGTTTCTCGAAAACAGGATCTCTTCAAGACCGGCGACGATCCCGCTTTCAACATCTACCACATCCCCGGCATCGTCGTGACGGCCAAAGGCACCGTGCTGGCGTGGTGTGAGGCACGCAAGGGCGGCGGTGATTGGTCGGACATCCGCATCCTGCTGCGCCGCAGCACCGATGATGGCAAGACGTGGAGCAAGCCTCAAAGCATCGCCGATGTGCCCGGGCCGAAGCAGAAGAACCCCTTCGCGTTGCGCCTCAAGAATGTGGACACCACGCAGGTCACCTACAACAACCCGGTGCTCATCGCGGATAAAGACGGCGCCGTTCACATGCTCTTCTGCCTCGAATACGAGCGGGCCTTTTACCAGCGCAGCGAGGACGACGGCCTCTCCTGGTCGAAACCGGTCGAGATCACTTCCACCTTCGACGCTTTCAAAAAAGACTACGCCTGGAAGGTGCTCGCCACCGGTCCGAATCATAGCATCCAGCTCAAAACCGGCCGCCTCGTGGTGCCTGTGTGGCTTTCCACGGGTGAAGGTGGCAATGCTCACCGCCCCAGCGTCACCGCCACCGTTTACAGTGATGATCAAGGCAAGACGTGGAAGGCGGGCGACATCGCCGTGCCCTGCACCGAGGAGTGGATCAATCCGAACGAAACCGTCGCCATCGAGCTCAATGACGGTCGTGTGATGCTGAATGTGCGCAGCGAGTCCAAGGCCCACCGCCGCCTCATCACCATCAGTCCGGATGGTGCCACGAACTGGAGCACGCCGAAGTTTGATGACGCCCTTTTGGAGCCGATTTGCATGGCCGGCATCGTCCGCTACGACCACGGCGGCAAGCGCCTCATCCTCTTCTCGAACCCGCACAACCTCGAAGGTGGTCGCGAAGGCAACCCCGAGCCAGGAAAAAGCCGCGACCGCAAACACGTCAGCGTCAAAATAAGCCGCGATGAAGGTCAAACATGGTCCGTCAATAAACTCCTCGAAGACGGCCCCAGCATGTATTCCGATGTCGCCGTGACTCAAAACGGCACCATCCTGTGCTTCTACGGTCGTGGCACCAAGCCGGGCTTCGCAGGCTCCGGCTTGACCGTGGCCCGCTTCAATCTCGAATGGCTCGAACAACCATGAAGTCGCTGCTTTTCCTTCTTCTCACCTCCACCGCCTTCGCCGCCATTCACGAAGCCGATGTGTGTGTCTTCGGCGGAACCTCCGGCGGCGTCAGCGCCGCCGTGCAGGTCACACGCATGGACAAAACGGTCATCCTTGCTGAACCAGGCCGTCATCTCGGTGGCATGACGAGCGGCGGACTCAGCGCCGTGGACATTGGCGATCCGCGCAGCCTCGGCGGCATCGCGAGGGAGTATTTCACGCAGCTTGTCGGCAAGTATGGAAAGAAGCTGGAGTGGGATCAGCCCTTCAAAAGCACCGGTGGACCTGCCACTGGCGGTGCCTATACCATCGAGCCGCATCAGGCGGAGCGTGTGTTTGATGAGATGGTGAAGGAAGCAGGCGTGAAAGTGCTCCGGGAGGCGCGACTGGCCTCGGCGGCGAAAAGTGATGCCCACATCACTTCCATCACCCTCGAAAACGGCGATGTCATCCGCGCCAAGGTATTCATCGACACGACTTACGAAGGCGATTTGATGGCGAAAGCAGGCGTAAGCTTCACTTTGATGCGTGAGGGCAATGCGAAGTATGGCGAGTCACTCAACGGCATCCAATACGACGCGAAGTACAAGCCGCGCAGCGAGTTCGCTCAACCTGGAAGTAATGGACGACTCAAAGGTGGTCAAGGCGTGTGGGATCGCGATTTCCCGCTCGATCCGTATGTAGTGCTCGGTTGTCCCGACAGCGGTGTGCTGCCGCTGATCGAACTCGACGACGTCGGCAAGCCTGGCGATCCCGCGCCCGGCGTGCAGGCCTATTGCTACCGGCTTTGCCTCACCACAGCGGCGGATCGCCTGCCAATTACCCCACCGGCCGATTACGACGCGAAGACGTATGAGATCGTCGCCCGCTTCATCGAGGCCTGTTTGCAAAACGGCGACGACATGGACCTGCGCTGGTTCTCGAAGCACGATGCGCTGCCGAACGACAAGTGGGACTTCAACACCGCCACCTTCGGCGGCAATCTGCCCGGTGCCTCACATGCGTGGCCCGCAGCGACCTACGCGGAGCGTGAGAAGATCGCCAAGAAGCACGAGAACTACCATCGCGGCCTGCTGCACTTCCTCGCCACGGACAAACGCGTGCCGGACAAGGTGCGGAAGGACATGCACCGCTTCGGTTTGCCCAAAGACGAGTTTCCCGACACCGCTGGCTGGCCACACCAGCTCTACATCCGCGAGGCGCGGCGCATGGTGAGCGATCTCGTACTCACCGAGCACCACACCTTCGGCAAAACCCTCGCGCCGAAGTCCATCGGCCTCGGCAGCTACGGCACGGATGCCCATGAGATCCGCCGCATCGTCAAAGACGGCGTCGTCATCCGCGAGGGCAAGCTCGCCGGAGGTCGCGGCGGCTTCGGACCGTATCAAATCGGCTACGACGCCATCGTGCCGAAGAAGACCGAGTGCACGAATCTCCTCGTCACCTTTGCTTTGAGCGCCAGTCACACCGCTTTCGCCAGCATCCGCATGGAGCCGGTTTTCATGATCACGAGTCAAAGTGCAGCGACAGCTGCGGTGCAGGCCTTGGAGGATGGGAAAGCCGTGCAGGAGGTCGATTACTCAAAGCTGCGGTCAAGGCTCGTCAAAGAGGGGCAAGTGGTGGAATGGCGTGAATAATGTGGTTGAGTCCTCTGGACTCATCTGAAGCAGCCGGGACGGCTGCACCACATTCCAAACAGCCCTGCCATGTCGTTTCGTGAGCACTTCAAGCCCTACAACCCTGATGCCGAGACGGATAAATCCCGCGCTTTTCTCCCTCACTGGGAACAACCAGGCTGCACCTACTTCATCACCTGGCGCATGGCAGACAGCATCCCGATGGAGAAGCTTCGAGTGCTGCAAAACGAGCGTGCTGCATGGCTCGCTCAGCATCCAAAACCTTGGGATGACTCGACGTGGAAGGAGTTCGGCCAGCGATTCGAAGGTCGCGTTCAGGAGTGGCTCGACCAAGGCGAAGGCAGTCGATTTCTGGCAAATCCAGATGCGAGAAAGATCGTCAGCGATGCCCTGCACTTCTTTGACGGCCAGCGTTACCACCTTGGTGACTACGTGGTGATGCCAAACCACGTTCATGTGCTCTTCATCCCGTTGCAGGGGCATGATTTGAAGAAGCTGCTGCACTCGTGGAAGAGCTTCACGAGCAAAGAAATCCTCAAACGCTGGCCCGAGGCTCCGAATCCGTTTTGGCTCATGGAATCGTTTGATCACATCGTCCGCAGTGAGGTGCAGTTGAGGCTCTTCGAGGACTACATCCGCGAGAATCCCATCAAGGCGCATCTCAAGCCAGAGACGTGGACTCACTGGGAACCAGCCTAATGTGGTGCAGCCGTCCCGGCTGCGTCAGATGAGTCCAGAGGACTCAACCACATTCCAACACACTTTTTCCTGCAAGCTCCGGACAAGTTCGCAGTTCACAGGGGCCACCATGCGCCTCCTCGTTTTCCTCTTCGCTCTCTGCCCTCTGCTCTCCGCTTTTTCGGCGCAGCCGCTGAATGTGCTCTTCATCGCCGTCGATGATTTGCGCACGGACATTGGCTGCTACGGCGTGAAGCATGCGAAAACGCCAAACATCGACCGCCTCGCGGCTCGCGGCGTCGTTTTCGACAAGGCCTACTGCGCGCAGGCGGTGTGCAGTCCTTCGCGCACGGCGATTCTGACCGGATTGCGGCCGGACACGACGAAGGTGTGGGATCTCGACACGCATTTCCGTGATGCGCAGCCGGACTGCGTGACGCTGCCGCAGCATTTCCGCCAAAACGGCTACCACACGGTCGGACTCGGCAAACTGGAGCATCATGGCTTTGAAGATGGCCCCTCTTGGAGCGAGCCGCGGTGGTTTCCGAGCGGCGAGATGGTCAGCGTGGACGAGAAAGACTGGACGAAGCACACGGTGACGAAGTTTGACGGCGTGGAGAGTGAGTTCGCCAAGCCACTCGAAGACGTCGCGAAGCGCAAAGGCGGCAAAGCAGGCAAAAAAGGCCCCGCGTATGAAGTCAGCCCGAAAAGCGATGAGCAACTCCCCGATGGCGCCGTGGCGGTAGAGGCGGTGAAACGGCTCGCAGCGCTCAAAGCGGCCGGGAAGCCGTTTTTCTTCGGCGTGGGCTTTGTGAAGCCGCATCTGCCCTTCGTCGCACCGAAGAAGTATTGGGACATGCACGATCCCGAGACGATCCCAGGCCCCGCCTTTGTCACCTACCCGGAAGGCACGCCGGATTTCGTCGGCCACACGAATGGCGAGCTGCATGCTTATCCCGGCACGCCGAAGGAAAATCCCATCCCCGATGCCTTCGCCAAAACCCTGCGCCACGGTTACAACGCCTGCATCAGCTACACCGATGCGCAGATCGGTCGTGTGCTCGATGCACTCGATAAAGAAGGGCTCGCCGACAGCACCACCATCGTCTTGTGGGGTGATCACGGCTGGCAGCTCGGCGAGCACGGCCTGTGGCACAAGCACACGAACTTCGAGGTCGCCGCGCGTGCACCGCTGCTCATCGCTTTGCCGAAAAGCGCCACCGCAGGCAAACACTGTGCCGCTCCGGTCGAGTTCGTCGATGTGTATCCCACGCTCGCCGACGTCTGCGGCCTCAGCATCCCGAAAGGCCTCGCGGGCATGAGTTTGAAGCCCTACCTCGAAAATCCCGACGCGCCGATGCAGAAGCCCGCCATCAGCGTGTATCCCAAATCCTCCAAAGAGCACGGCGGCAGCC
>JBEIGR010000154.1:0-10106 GCA_040381795.1 Verrucomicrobiaceae bacterium
ACGGGTATAGCTTGGGCTTGAATAGGAGAGGGCTGTTCGAAACCCAGCTCTTTGACGGCTCCGAGAAGCTCGGGAGCGATTCCCAACTCGGGGAAGGTGTGTTGACTCATAATCTGCTGTCCCCAAAGGTTTTGAGGGCGGCCATAGTCCCATCAATAGGGGATATAGCAAGGTGTTTGATGCCGGAAGGCCCCGGCCCACCATCCTCACTTCCCGGTTATGGCGGGCTTTTCAGGCGTTTTAAGCACGAAGTCCACCACCTCTGGCTCATGCTTTTTGAGCCATCCAAGCCGGAAACGTTCTCCAGGCTTCAAGTCTCCGGCCCATCGAGCCTGCATGTGAAACGTGGCTCCAACGCCAGTGCCGGATGTGGTGCCGGAGCGATAGGATGCGCATTCTCCGATGGCTCTCTTTCCTTCGCCAAAGACCACCAGCTGCCCCCGGTCATGCGTTTTTTGATTGTCCGTCAATTGCTCGACCGTGCAGGCACCTTTGACCTCGAAGTCGAGGACATAAGGCCTCGCGAGCCGTGAGGATGGGTGTGTCGGATCAGGAGTCTGGAAAGTGACTGATGTGCAGCCGAGTTGGCGGCCGGCCTCCGTGAGCTCGACGTTCTGTTGAGCCGTCGAGTCTGCAAGACTGCCCTCGGCGATGAGAATCACCTCTTCTTCATTCCAGGGATAGATCGACTCGTCCCGCTCGACGAAACTGCGCACGAGCAAAACTTGCTCCCCAGGCAGCGGATCAAAGCCCCACACCTTCTCACCTCGCCAGAGGTAGTGGTTCCCCGTTTCATCCAGCAGTCGGTTTTTCAGCCTCAGGCAGTCCTTGGGCAGTGCCGGGGCCTCCAAATGAAGCTTCACCTCCAGCAGCGGTGGCAATCCGAAGCCTGAGACCCACTTCAGCCCGTCACAACGCACCTTGAACTCACCTCCGTCGTGAATGGCTGGCAGCGTTTGCGGTTTCAAGTTGGCAAAGGAAGGCTTGTACCCCGGATTCGGCACGCTGAATTCGACAGGCGGCCGGCCTGCATGCAAGGCACGCAGCCGTAGAGTCGGCTGCCGTCGAGGAATGGCGTCTCCCACCACGAAGGCCCGCCCATCCTCGGCGGTGAACATGACCGGCCCTAGCAGGTCCCGCCAGCCTCCCGCACCATCCTCGACCTGCACATGCAGCTCCATCTTGGCCGGATCATCCGATCCAGTTCCGCGGTCGATGAAATCCGAGAAAGCACCCTCTTTACGCTCGATCTGATGTTCCGAGCCGTTCACGCAGATCGCCTCGTTGAGGATGCTGCTTCCATCGGGCCGCCTGGCACGCAGGAGAGTGTAAAACACCGGCTCCTCATCGTTCTGCAATTTCATGCTGACTTCGTAGAGCTGGCCCTCGAAAGCCTTTTGATGCAAATCAATGGCGATGCCTCCGATAACCGAGCTATACGTCCGAGTGCTGCCGCTGCTCCAGAGCCATGCTCCCCGCACGTCGCGGCCAAAGGCCATCTGCGGGGCGAGTTCGGCCCGCAGCAGCTCCACCACGAAGCCGTCGTCAAACGTCCCGGAAGCAATGACCACATCCGGCGGAACAGATGGAGGAGATTTGACGCATGCTTGCAGGAGTAGCAGGCCAGCCAGAGAAGCCAGGGAGGAATGCAAAAGCCATTTCATTCGGCAAAGGCTATTGGGCCGGGCACCTTTTGTCTCGAAAAAAGTGGAGGCAGCGTGCGACAAAGGACATCAAAAATCGCAGTCGCCGTGTGAAGCCTTTTCAGGCCCGTGAATGGAGGCTCGTTTGGCGGCCGTATTCAGTCACTCATGAACCGCCGTCACTTTTTCTCGACCGCCTTTGCTGCCGCCGCCTCACCCTTGGTCGCCGAGGAGGCGATAGAGCCTGTGATCGATATCCATCAGCACATGAACTACCACCTGCGCAGCGATGCTCATCTGCTGCTGCATCAAAAGGCGATGGGCGTGACGAAATCCATCATCCTTCCCGGCGGCACCTATGTGAACCGGCCCTCGACCCACAGCGGCAAATCGAACGGCCTCGCTGCGAAATGCGTGTCCACGGCCTGGGCGCGGGATTTTGCCCAGGCGCACCCCGATTCCTATCTGTGGGCCTGCAACGAGGTCACCGATCTCGATTCCGCCCCGGCCGAGCTGGAGCATTGGCTGAAGCAGGGGGCCTGCCTGATCGGCGAGCAGAAATTCATGGTGGAGTGTGATTCGCCGCAAAGTCAGCGCCTCTACGAACTCGCCGCGGAGTATCAGGTGCCCATCTTGATGCACTTCCAGCACCAGACCTACAACCTCGGTTACGACCGGCTGCACACGATGCTGTCGAAGTTTCCCCAAACGAACTTCATCGGCCATGCGCAGGCCTTTTGGGGCAACATCGACAAAAACCACGACCAGAAGGTAAACTACCCGAAGGGCAAGATCACGCCCGGCGGCCTCACGGATCGTTATCTGGCGGACTATCCGAACATGTTTGCCGATATGTCCGCCGGCAGTGGCCTGCTGGCGCTGACTCGCGATGAGGAGCACACGCGCCGTTTTTTCGACCGGCACCAAGACAAGGTGCTCTACGGCAGTGACTGCGCCGATCACCTCGGTCGCGGTCCGGGTTGCCAGGGCGCGGCGACGATCGCTGCCATTCGCAAACTGGCTTCCAGCAAGGCCATTGAGCGCAAAATCCTCTTCGAGAACTCGAAGAAGCTCTTCCGGCTGGCTTGAAACCTGCCCCGCACTAACCGAACACTGCCCCATGAAACGTCTCGCCCTTCTCGCCATTGCCGCGTCGATCATCGCCGCGATGGCGCAGGAGCCTTCGGAGGGCGGAAAGCCTCGCTCCTTCGGCGTGCGGGACGGTTCGCTGCCGGAAGATCCGCGGGAGTTTCGCCGTGGCGGGCATGGCAACGAGTATCCCACCTGGCCGGTCAGCAAATCGCTGCCGAACGACGTCTTCACCTTTGCCCGCATCCGCTACAACTCCTACGGCGGACGCGGTGGCTGGGGCCGGTCGGGTCGTCAATGGGCCACCGACTACCCGGATTCGGACCTGAACATGTCCTACCGCCTGCAGCAGCTCACCTCGCTGCAAGTGAACCCGAATGGCGCGGTGGTCGATATCGATCCCGAGCAGATGCGGCACTATCCCTTTCTCTACATGATCGAGGTGGGAAACATCAGCCTGGAGGATACGGAGGCCAAATCCATGCGTGATTACATGCTCAACGGCGGCTTCATCATGGTGGATGATTTTTGGGGCACGGAGGCCTGGGAGAATTTCGAGGTGGCGCTGAAGCAGATCTGGCCGGACCGCAAAATCGAGGAGATCCCGCTCGAGCACGAGATCTTCCACATGGTCTTCCCCATCAAGGTGAAGCCTCAAATCCCGCACATCCGCTACGCCGAGTATGTCATTCAGCAGGGCATCACGCATGAGTTCGACAAGCCCGGCTCCGAGCACGTCCATTACCGCGGCGTCTTTGATGACAAGCGCCGTCTCATGATGGTCATCTGCTGGAACACCGACACCGGTGAGGGCTGGGAGCAGGAAGGCACTGATCCGTGGTACTTCCGCGAATTCAGCGAGAAATACGCCTACCCGCTGGGCATCAACATCATCTTCTACGCCCTCACGCATTGATTTGGGCAGGCTTCTGACAAAGAAGAGCCTTCCGCCGCGTTCACCGCAGCCCGTTCTATCGTTTCCCAACCTCTCATGAAAGCCCCCACACGCCTCCTCGGCCTCGCCGCCGCCCTCTCGCTGCTCGTTTCACCCACTCTCCTGGCTCACGAAGCCGGGGCGCAGATGGCGGACATGGCCGGCATCTTCCTCGCCGCCCTCACACCCGAGCAGAAGGCGAAGGCCACCTTTGAGTTTGGCAGCGAAGAGCGTGAAAACTGGCACTTCATCCCCCGCGAGCGCAAAGGCCTGCCGATGAAGGAGATGACGCCGCAGCAGCGCCTGCTGGCCCACGCCTTGCTGAATACCGGCCTGAGCTTCCGTGGCTCCGCCAAAGCCGTCACCATCATGAGCCTCGAAGAGGTGCTGTATCAGATCGAAGGAGCCGATGAGTCGAAACGCGCCGCCGTCCGCGAGAAGCGTGATCCGGAGAAATACTTCGTCTCCATCTTTGGCACGCCTGACGTGAAAGGCTCCTGGGGCTGGCGTGTGGAAGGCCATCACCTCGCACTGAATTTCACGCTCAAAGACGGCCAGCTCATCCGCAGCTCGCCCGCCTTCATGGGAACGAACCCCGGTGAAATCCGCCAGGGACCACTCACCGGCCTCCGCGTGCTCGGCAAAGAAGAAGAACTCGGCCGCGAGCTCGTGAAGTCGCTCGATGAAGCTCAGTTCAAAAAAGCCGTCGTGGCCGATGCCGCGCCGAAGGAGATGATCACCGCCGCCGAGCATAAGGTGAACCCTCTTCAACCTGCTGGCCTGCCTGAGAGCGAGATGGACGATGCGCAAAAGGCCCTCCTCCGCCGCATCGTCCTCGAATACACCGAGCGCATGCGCCCCGAACTGGCCGCTGAAACCCTTGCCGACATCGAAAAGACCGGTGGCGTGCATTTCGGCTGGGCCGGTGGCAAAGAACGCGGCGAGCCGCATTACTACCGCGTGCAAGGGAAGAGCTTCCTCATCGAATATGACAACACCCAAAACGACGCCAACCACGTCCACAGCGTCTTCCGCAGCTTCGACGGCGATTTCGGCCGCGATATCCTCGGCGAGCACCTGAAGCAAGCGCATTGATCTCTCTCGCTGTTCGCTGAAAGCAGCGGCGCATGAATCATGTAGATGATTCATGCGCTTTTCTGCTTCTCAAACACTCACGCTGCTCCTGCTGGCATCCGGCGGGCTGGTTTTGGCGAAAAAGGACGAAGGTCCCAAGCCGGTGCCGTGGTCCTTTGCGCCGCTGAAGCGGGTGGAACTGCCGAAAGTGAAGGACACGGCTTGGCCGAAAACTCGGATTGATTTCTTCATCCTCTCCAAGATGGAGGCCGCAGGCCTGAAACCGGCACCGCGAGCCGAGGCACACGTTTTGCAGCGGAGGCTGTCGTTTGATCTCACCGGGCTGCCACCGTCCGAAAAGTCAGACGAGTCGGACACGTCCGACCAATTGCGGCAGCTCCTCGCGAGTCCGCATTACGGCGAGCGCTGGGCACGCCACTGGCTCGATCTGGCCCGTTATGTCGATCAAACACCGGACTGGCTCGATTCGACCAAATACTCCTACCTCTACCGAGACTGGGTGGTGCAGGCTTTGAATGAGGACATGCCGTATGATCGCTTTGTGGTGCGACAGCTTGCCACGGACTTTCTGTCGGAGTGCGGGCCAAAGGACCGCGTGGCGCTGGGCTTCATCGGGCTGAGCCCCACCTACTTCAAGGAGCTGCAACTGCCGCCGGAGATCATCAAGACGACCGTGGCGGATGAATGGGAGGAACATGTGGATGCCATCGGTCGCACCTTTCTCGGTCTCACGCTGGCCTGCGCCCGCTGCCATGATCACAAGTCCGATCCCATCACGGCGCAGGATTACTATGCGCTGGCCGGTGTGTTTGCCTCCGTGAAGCTCGCCGAACTGCCGACGATGGATGAGACGCTTTGGAAGCCGGTGGAAAAAGCCCGTGCAGAGGTCGCGGCACTGGAAAAGCAGATCAAAGACTTCGCGAAGAAGAAGCAGCCGGTCAGCGAGCTGGAAGCGAAGGTGGCCAAAATCAAAACGACCACGCCGCATTACCACATGCTCATGGCAAACGCCGTGGAGGAGGCCGCGCTGTTTGTCGTGAAGAAGGAAAAAGAGCACGGCACGAAGCTCGACTACAAAATGGGCATGGCCCGTGATCTCGAACTCATGAAGCGCGGCAATCCGAACGATCTCGGTGATGCGGTGCCGCGTCGTTTCTTGAGTGCGTTTCCCTCGAAGAGCGGTCTGCCGCGCAAATTTTCGACCGGCAGTGGTCGGCTGGAGTTGGCGCAGGCGCTGGTGGAGGATGCGGCACCGCTGACGGCTCGCGTGATGGTGAACCGCGTGTGGAAGCATCACTTCGGTCGCGGCTTGGTGGATACGCCGAGTGAATTTGGCAATCTCGGCGAGGCTCCGACGCATCCCGAGCTGCTCGATGACCTCACCGGGCGCTTCATCGAGCACGGCTGGTCGATCAAATGGCTGCATCGCGAGATTTTGAACTCGGCGACCTGGCAGCAATCGAGCGTGGCCACCGAATCCGAGCAGCGTGATCCCGAAAACAAATTCTATGCCCGCATGCTGCGTCGTCGCCTAGATTGGGAAGCCTGGCGTGATGCCATCCTCACCGCCACCGGCCAGATCGATCTCAAACTCGGCGGCCCGGCTTCGACCGTGAGCGATCTCAAAAACACGCGTCGCTCGCTTTACGGTGCCTCGGATCGTCAAGACATGGACCCCATGCTACGCATCCACGACGTTCCTGATCCGGGGGCGCACAATCCATGGCGCACGGAGACGATCACACCGCTGCAAGGTCTCTTCGCGTTGAATTCCCCCTTCATGCAGCAGCAGGCCGATGTGCTCGGCCAATGGGCGATGAAGCACACAACAGAGGAAATTTATGCGAGGCTTTTCCATCGCCAGCCCACCGCCCGCGAGGCGGAGGTGGCGCGGATGTTTGTCAGGGGTCGCGAAAAGGATGCTGCCGCATGGTCGCAGTATGCGCAGGCCTTGCTGGCCGGGAACGAGATGCTTTTCGTGGATTGAGCCTACGGCTTCGTGATGCATTCATCGAGGTTCAGCAAGGCGGTGGCGAGCGAGTAAAAGGCGCTGAATTGCGCGGCGGAAAGCTCTTTGGGCAGGATGACATCGGCGGCGAGTTCCTTCGTCGTTTTCGCATCGGCCTCGGCGGCAGCGAACTGGGTTTCCCAAAGGTTTTTGAGCACTTCAGCCTCGTTGTCCGAAGGTGCACGGGCCAGGGCGAGGCGGAAGGCGTGGCCGATCTGCGCATCGAGATCGCTGCTCGGAGATTCCTTGGCGATGCGCAGCGCGAAATGCTTCGCGGCTTCGACATAGACGGGATCATTCAGAAGCGTGAGGGCTTGCAGCGGCGTGTTCGAGCGGGAGCGGCGCACCACGCAGGCCATGCGGGCACTGGCGTCGAAATTCACAAAGCTCGGATACGGTGAGCCACGCTTCAGCACGACGTAAAGGCCGCGGCGATGCTTTTCACTGCTAGGACTCGTCTCGTAGCTGTATTGCTGACCGCCCACCTTGCTCCACAGGCCATCCGGCTGCGGCGGGCGGATGGGCACGCCACCTTGCTTGAGATTGAGCAGCCCCGCGATGCTCAGTGCGTTGTCCCGGATGGTTTCGGCATCGAGGCGGGAGCGTGGGAAGTGGGAGAGTAAAGCATTCGCGGGATCTGTTTGTAGTTCGGGCTTCAGCCCGCTGCTGGGCGCTCCCGGACGGGCTAAAGCCCGAACTACAAACGCAGAGCTTTGCCGATACGTCTCGCTCATCACGATGAGCTTGAGCACATGCTTCATATCCCAACCGCTCTCCATGAACTCCACGGCGAGCCAGTCGAGCAGTTCGGGATGGCTGGGTGGGGCACCTTTGATGCCGAAGTCCTCCATTGTGGTCACGATGCCCTGGCCGAAGAGCTCGGCCCACCAGCGGTTTACGGTCACGCGGGCGGCGAGCGGGTTGTTGCGGCTGGCGAGCCATTTGCCGAGCGTGAGACGGTTCGGCGGGCCTTGAGCGGCATTTTTGAAAACAGCCGGCGTGGTGGCGGTGACGGGCGTGGTGGGATCGGTATAAACGCCGCGTTTGAAAATGGCCGTCATGCGTGGCTGAGGCAGTTCACGCATGATTTCGGTGCTCAGCGGCTTCAACGCGGTGAGCTGCTTTTGAAGTGCCGTGCGTTGTTTTTCGAGCTTGGCGATCTGGGGGGCTTTGGAGGTCGGTTTGGAGGCAGCTTTACCTTTTTTCTTGGTGGGTGCGGAGGCGACCTCCTCCTCTGACTCGATGGCTGGGAGAGCGGCGAGGACGCCGCCTTTCATCGCGGAGAGGCGCAGGCAGCCGATGACGAGGCCATTGCCAAAATTTTGCTCCATGCGGACGGTGAGTTTGGCTCCGGCGGTGATTTGCAGCGGCTTTTCGAGTTCAAAGGCGGCCCAATGCGGCTCGCCAAAACGACGACCGATGGCCCAGGCACCTTTGCCTTGTTTGCTGACGAGGTTTTGCACGTCGTAGCCATTCTGCGAGTAGTCGGCGTGCGCCGTTTTGAATTTCAGCGACTGCGTTTTGCCATCGGCTGTGGTGAGTTTGCCATCGAAGGTGTGCAGGACGAAGTTCGGCCGGATGGCACCGCCACGGCCAGGACCATTGCCGGGGATGCTGGCATGCGTGAGGCCTTCGAGGAAGAGGCCGCTGAGTTCACCCGCAGGCAGCGGTGCTTCGACGGTGTAGGTGTCTTTGTCCGGCACCGGGCCGGTTAGCAGTGTGCTGCCATCGGGCTGGAGTTCGGTCTCGGCATCGCTTTCCGTGATGAAGGCTTCGGGCTTCAAAACGGTGAAGGCATTTGAAGCGGCGCTGGCAGGTGCGTTGGCCGTGGCAGCGGTGATTTGCGTGTCGAGCGCCTTGATCTGAGCCGCCAGCTTTTCGCGTTCGGCAGCACGATCCGCATCGGGTAGGGCAAAGGGGCTGCCGTTGAAGGCGATGGAGCCGGGCGTCTTTGGATTCGCACGTTCGGCTTCCTTCTCGGTGTTGTTGTAGTAGGCCAGCAGGCTGTAGAAGTCCTTTTGCGTGATGGGATCGTATTTGTGGTTGTGGCACTGGGCGCATTCGAGCGTGGTGCCCAGCCACACCGCGCCAGTGGTGTTCACACGGTCGATCACCTGATTGATGCGGCTCTCCTCGGGCTCGGTGCCCGCTTCCACATTCGTCGGCGTGCAGCGATGAAAGCCGGTGGCGATGATCTGCGAGGGCTTGGCATTCGGCAGCAGGTCTCCGGCGATCTGTTCCAGGGTGAACTGATCAAACGGCATGTTTGCATTGAGCGCATCGACGACCCAGTCCCGATACGCCCAGATGTCTCGAAGGTCATCCCGCTGAAAGCCATGCGAGTCCGCATAGCGGGCGAGATCGAGCCATGGGCGTGCCCAACGCACGCCGAACTGCTTTGAAGCGAGGAGCTTATCGACGAGCGCCTCGTAGTTCTTTTCGGTCAAGTCCGACGGCGGAGGCGGTAGGCCAGTGAGATCGAGCGAGAGCCTGCGGATGAGCGTTTCCGGTGCGGCGGGAGGCGCGGGCTGGAGGCCGTTCGCGGTGAGCTTTTCACGAATGAAGGCATCGACAGGGTTTTTCACACCAGCAGGCACTTTCGGCCGCACCGGCGGGATGTAGCTCCAGTGCGTGAGGTTCTCGATCTTGTCCGGCCACTTCGCGCCGTCGTCGATCCATGCTTTCACCGCGGCGATTTGCTCCGGTTTGAGGCGTTCGCCACGTTTCGGCATGGCTTCCTTGTCCTCACGCGGGAGTTGCACGCGGCGGAGGAGTTCTTGGCCGATCTCCGCGTGCTTCGGTGAGGCTGTGTCGAGGCGGAGATCGCCTTTTTGAACTTCCGCGCCGTGGCATTCAAAGCAGGCACGTTGCAGCACCGGATAGACCTCCTTCGAAAAATCGACGGCGGAGGCAGGCAGGACCAAAAAGGGCAGCAGGACGAGACGCATGTGCGCGGTAGAACGAACCGCAAGGCAGGCGGCTATCGCCCCTTTCGTTCTCGCTGCCTCGCCCTATACTCCGCCGGGCCGCAGCCGACTTGCCGGGCGAACATGCGGCTCATGTAATGACGATTGGGGAAACCGGTCTCGACGGCGATTTGGTCGATGGTTTTGTCTGTGAGGGCCAATGCCTCACCCGCGAGGCGGAGTCGGGTGGTAAGGACGTAGGCGGCGGGTGTCTGGCCGGTGTGCTCGCGGAAACTGCGGATGAAGCGCTCCACGCTCATGCCGGCTCGCTCGGCGAGGAAGTGGTTCGTGAGCTTCGTGTGCGGTGAACGGGCGATGAGGGCGAGGACCTCGGAAAGCCGCTCGGGGAGGCTTTGCGCAGGTGAGTCGAG
>JBEIGR010000155.1:0-10000 GCA_040381795.1 Verrucomicrobiaceae bacterium
ACGCTGGCAAGTCCGACATCCTCGTCGCCCAGGGCGGTGGCTTGGTGAGCACCAACGGCAGCTCGGGCACCTACAGCGTCGGCAACCTTTACAACGTGACCAACTTTACCGTCACTGGCATCACCGCCACGGATACTCTGGTGCAATTCGACGTGGCTCCTGCTACCGCCCTCACGAATGCCTTCTGGAAGGGCGGCTTCACTGGCAATACCAACGTCTGGGCAGTCTCCAACGGCTCAACCCTGAGCAACTGGGCCACCGACCTCGCTGGGACCGACACCGGTCTTGTCCCTGCCTCCACCACGAACGTCTTCGTCTCGGTCACCTCTCCGACCAATCAGAACAACATGGTCCTGGGTTCCAACATGAGCATCAACAGCCTGACGCTCAATGCCACCAGCGGGACTCCAGTGGTCCTCCAAAGCACGGGTGATTACACCCTGTCGATCGGTGGGGCTGCTGCCATCACCTCGGACGCCACTTCGGGCGTGGCCACCTTGAACAACAGGATCGCGCTGACCAATGCCACTCCGACCATTGCGGTCAATAGTGCGAACACCCTCACCCTCGCCGGACCTGTGAGCGGTGCCGCAACCTCGCTGACCAAGACCGGCACCGGAACCTTGGTCCTCAGCGGTGCCAACACCTACACGGGTGCGACCAACATCAATGTCGGCATCCTCAGTGCCGCCAACGACCTCGCGCTAGGCACGGTTCCAGGCAACACCACCGTGGCCAACAATGGCTCTCTCGAACTCCAAGGCAATATCACCATCGCCTTTGAGACCCTGAATCTGACAGGAGACGGTGCCACAGTGGGTGCCGACACCAGCGGCGGTGCCCTCCGTAACCTGAGCGGCAACAACCTCGTCACCGGGGCCATCACGCTCGCTGCTGCTACGACCTTCCAGTCCGACGCAGGAACTCTGAACATCAACGGCGGCATCGGTGGTGCCTTCCCGCTGACCGTCGAAGGCGCTGGCAACACGGTGATCAACGGCATCGTTGGAACCGCGGCTGGCACGATCATCAAGAACGACGCCGGCACTCTGACCCTCGCCAACGCCAACACCTACACCGGTGCCACCACCATCAACGCCGGCACGGTGACCGTCACCAACGCAACCGGACTGGGAACCACCGCCGGAGCCACGACCGTGACGGCTACAGGCGCTGCGCTGAACATCGATGGCGTCAGTGTTGCTGAAAACCTGACCTTGAACGGCACTGGCGTGGCTACCACGGGAGCCTTGACGGGCACAGGTGCTTCTGCGGTGACTGGCACAGTCGCCCTCGCCACCAACAGCTCCATCGGAACCGCGACCGCACTCGACACCCTGACCGTCGTCGGCATCATTTCTGGAACCAGCACGAATCTGACGAAAGTCGGTGCTGGTGCGGTGATCCTCACGGCCGCCAACACCTACAACGGCACCACGTCGATTAATGGAGGTACCCTCCAGCTCGGAAACGGCACCGCCACCGGCGCCCTCGCGACGACCAGCGCCATCACGGTCAATACAGGCGGCACCTTCGCCGTGAACCAGACCGACACCGTCACTCAGGGCACCGACTTCAGCGGGGCCGCCATCACCGGCGGGGGGGGATTTGCTCAGACCGGAACAGGCACCACCATTCTCAACGCTTCCAACACCTACAACGGCCCCACCACCGTCTCTCGCGGCGTGCTCCAAGTCGCCAATGGCACCACCGGAGCTCTCAATGGCACCGGGAACGTCACCGTGGTCACGACCGCCAGCAACAACGGCACCACCCTCACGGGAGCTGCTATCCTCAGCGGCGGTTCTGGCGGCAATTCCGGCGTCGGCGTGATCGCTGGTTCCACCATCATCGGTGATACAGGCAGCATCGCCAACGCGGGCATCATCGCCCCGGGCCTCGGCAACCCTAGCACCAGCAACCAGTCCCTTATCTTCACGGCGACAGGTACCGCTCTGAACGTCGCCAGCGGCTCCCAGATGCAGCTCAGCATCACGACACCCACTACGGCAGCCGATGCGGGTGTGATTGCGGCCTTGGCTGGCGGATCGTGGAATGCAGTGACCTACATGAATGCCAATCCCTCCCTGGGTATCGGGGCACCTGTGAGCCTCACGAACTACGACTATATCAATCTGACCGCCGGCACCCTCAGCTTGGGTGCCCGCAACGGCGGATTCGGCAACGGCACCGTTTCCATCCTCAACAATGGTACCTACACGACCTCCGGTGCACAACTCGGCGATATCTTCAACCTGTTGGACTGGGTTGGTGTCTCGGTCGGCACCTTCGCCTCCACGGGATTCACCAATGGTGGTGCTCTGGGTGACATGGACCTGCCAACGCTTTCTAATTCATTCCTCTTCTGGGATACATCAGCCTTCGCCTCCCATGGCGTGCTGATCGTGGTGCCGGAGCCTTCCCGTGCGCTGCTCCTGCTGCTGGGTCTGCTGGGCCTCATGATGCGCCGCCGCCGCCGTCTGTGACCGCTCGGGCGGGGCCTCTCCAACACCGGCATCCAAGGGACTGGAGGCCGCCTCGAGAGAGCCCTCCAGCCGGGAAATGGCCGCCGCTGCGCGCCATGCCCGGCGGGCATTTTCGCCCGAGGGCGGGTTCCTCTTCCTTGGCCATCAGGCCAGAGCATGAAGCAAGAACTCCGCCTTGCGCCCGGGGGGGCGCTCGCTAACACCTTCCGTCCCTCCATGCAGCAGGGCTTCAGGAGTCACCTTGGAGATTCCACATGTCAGATCACAAGCACGCTTCCAATTGGACCCTCGCCCTCGTGGCCCTGGGTGTTGTCTTTGGGGATATCGGCACCAGCCCGCTCTATGCCCTCCGTGAGAGCCTCAATCACGCCAAACCTGCGCCTGGGGTGCCTTTGGATGTCCTTGGGCCTCTCTCCCTGATGTTCTGGTCCCTCATCGTGATGGTCTGCTTCAAGTATTTGGGCTTCATCACCCGCGCCACGAACCAAGGGGAAGGCGGCATGTTCGCCCTCCTGACCCTCTTCCGCTCCGCCAAATGGGCCTTTAAGCCCCAGACGACCGCCGGGGTGGTCCTCAGCGGTATTTTCGGAGCCTGCCTGCTCTACGGCGACGGCATGATTACGCCCGCTATTTCGGTTCTCTCTGCCGTCGAAGGCCTCGCCCTTCTGGATGCTGAACTCGGCACTGGACTGGCGAATTACGTCGTCCCCATCGCTGCGGTGATTATTTTCGGCCTCTTCCTCGTTCAGAAAAACGGCACCGCCCGCATTGGGGTCGCCTTTGGGCCGATCATGGTGCTTTGGTTCCTCACCCTGGCCGTCCTGGGCATCATCAACATCGGAGCCCACCCCGCCGTCTTTGCCGCCCTGCTGCCGCATCACGGGGTGAACTTCCTCCTGCACCATGGCCATGAGAGTTTTGTGATCATGGGCCTCGTCCTCCTCGCCGTGACCGGCTGCGAGGCCATGTATGCCGACATCGGCCACTTCGGGCGGCCTCCGCTGGTGAAAAGCTGGTTCATCATCGTGCTTCCGGCCTTGTTGCTGAACTACCTCGGCCAGGGGGCACTCGTCCTCTCCAATGTGGACGCTTCACTCAAGCCCGGCTTCCACCACTTCTTCAGCCTCGTGCCCAAACCGGCGCTCATCCCGGTCATCCTGCTGGCCACCGCGGCCACCATCATCGCCTCCCAGGCGATGATCACCGGAGTTTTCTCCCTCACCCAGCAGGCCGTGCAACTCGGCTACCTGCCACGCCTGAAAATCATCCACACGAATCCCGATGTGCGTGGTCAGATCTACATGCCGCAGGTGAACTACATGCTCATGCTGGCCTGTTTGGCGCTGGTCTTTAACTTCAAATCCTCCACCAACCTCGCCGCCGCCTACGGCCTTTCCGTGGCGCTGGACATGACCTTCACGAGCATCCTCTTCTTCCTCGTGGCCCGCCATGTGTGGAAGTGGCCCTTTTGGAAGGCTGCCCTCCCGACCGCCATCTTCCTCATCTTCGAGCTCGGTTACGTCTCCGGTGGTCTTCTCAAATTCTTCGACGGCGCCTGGTTCCCTCTCGTCATCGGTCTCTCCATGTGGATCATCATGAAGACCTGGATGGATGGTCGCCGCGTGCTCTTCCAGGCCATGCAGCGTGGCCGACTGCCTGTCAGTTACCTCGTCGATGAGATCAAAAAGGACCGCATCATCCGTGTGCCCGGCACCGCCGTCTTCATGTCCGCGTCCGCCGATGGCCTCCCGCTCGCCCTCCTGCATCATTTGAAGCACAACAAGGCCCTTCATCATCAGGTCGTCTTGCTCACTGTTCGTTTCGAGGAAAAGCCCCACGTCGCCGCCGAGGAGCGTTTCCAGGTGGAGGAATACCACGACGATTTCTTCCGCGTCGTCCTCCACTACGGCTTCTCAGAGTCCCCCAACGTCTTCGAGGACCTCTGCCAGGCCTTGGAGACCCAGGGCAAGGTCAAACGAGGCGGCATCACCTTCTATCAAAGCCGCGAGGTGCTCCTCACCAACGGCCCCGGTAAAATGGCCCGCTGGCGGAAAAGCCTCTTCGTCCTCCTCTCGCGCCTCTCCCGCCCCGCCACCGGCTACTTCGACCTTCCGCCCCGCCAGGTCATCGAGCTCGGCATCCAGTTGGAGGTGTAAACTACGCCAACACACCCTTCACGACGTGCCCATGCACATCCGTGAGCCGGTAGCGCCGCCCTTGAAACTTATACGTCAGCCGCTCGTGATCGATGCCCAGAAGGTGCATCAGCGTCGCGTGGAAATCGTGAATGTGCAGGCCGTTGGCAGCCACGTTGTAGCCAAACTCATCCGTCTCACCATACACACTGCCCGCCTTGATCCCGCCACCCGCCATCCAGGCGCTGAAACAGCGTGGATGATGATCCCGGCCGAAGTTCGCGCTGATCTTCCCTTGGCAGTAGTTCGTGCGGCCAAACTCACCACCCCACACCACCAGCGTGTCATCGAGCAGCCCCCGCTGCTTCAGATCCTTCACCAGCGCGGACGAGGCTTGATCAGTCTCTTTGCATAGCTTCGGAAGCGCTCCCGGCAGGCCGCCATGGTGGTCCCAGTCCTGATGGTAGAGCTGAATGAAGCGCACACCCCGCTCCGCCATGCGCCGGGCTTGCAGGCAGTTCGCCGCAAAGGTCCCCGGCGTCCTCACATCCGGCCCGTAACTGTCCAAAACATGCGCCGGCTCGTCGGAAAGGTCCGTCGCTTCCGGAATGCTGCTCTGCATGCGATAGGCCATCTCGTAATGATCGATGCGATTTGAAATCTCCGCATCCGGCGTGCCCGCGAACTGATGCTCATGCAGTTCTTTGAGACGGTCCAGCATCAGCCGCCGACTCGCCTCATCCACTCCGTCCGGATTGCCGAGATACAGCACCGGGTCCTTCGCCGCTCTGAAAAGCACTCCTTGATGCTTCGTCGGCAAAAAGCCGCTTCCCCACAGATGCGCTCCGAGCGGCTGGCCACCTTTGCCCTTCGTGATCAGCACCACAAACGACGGCAAATTCGCATTCTCTGCCCCCAGACCATAGCTCAGCCACGATCCCATGCTCGGCCTGCCCGCGATCTGCGAACCCGTCTGAAAAAACGTCACCCCAGGACCATGATTGATGCTCTCCGTGAACATCGAACGCACCACGCACAGCTCGTCTGCGATGCTCGCCGTGTGTGGCAGCAGCTCGCTGAAAGTCGCGCCCGCCTGCCCATGCTGCGTGAACTTGAATGGCGAACCCACCATCGGAATCGACGATTGATTGCCCGACATGCCCGTCAGCCTCTGAGCGCCGCGCACCGAGTCCGGCAGCTGCTCCCCGTGGCGCTTATTGAGTAGCGGCTTGTAATCAAACAGGTCCAGATGCGATGGCCCGCCTGACATGAAAAGGTAGATGATCCGCTTCGCCTTCGCGAAATGATGTGCCCCGCCCAAAACACCGCGATCCACCGCCACCGGAGCCGCGCCTGATTCCCTCGCCAGCATCTCATTCAAGGCCAGTCCTCCCAGCCCGAGTCCAAAGTGGTTCAGCAGCGTGCGGCGGTGGAGCAGGGGAGCGTTCAAGAGGGTAGGGGGAGGAAGGACAGACTGACTTACGAAGGGCATCGAAGAGCGCTTTCAGGGATTCTACGCCCACCGACTCCGTTCGTAAACGCAGGGATACCCGCTCTTGACGCAAAGGGGGCTGGGCGGCACTGTTCGCGCCCCCTTTCCCCTACCCCTGCCCATGGCCCAAGAAACCACTCTCATCCTGCTCAAGCCTGATTGCGTCGAAAAAGGCATCAACGGTTCCGTCATCAAGCGCTTCGAGGACGAAGGCTTCCGCATTCGCGGCTGCAAGATGATCAAACTCACCGATGAGCTGCTCAAAGAGCATTACGCCCACATCGCCGACCGTCCCTTCTTCCCCACCGTCGCCGATTTCATGAAGAGCAAGCCCGTCATCGCCATCGCCCTCGGCGGAGACAATGTCATTGCCCATGTTCGCGACCTCCTCGGCCCGACCGACTCGAAGGTCGCCGCGAAAGGCACCATCCGCGGAGATTTCGGCACGGATAAGATGACCAATGTCGTCCACGCCTCCGATTCGCCCGAAGCCGCCTCCATCGAGATCGAGCGCTTCTTCCATCACGGCGAGCTTTTCAGCTATTGAGTCCGAGGCCAGTCTTCGCTAGACTCAGGGCTGCCAGTCATGCCGATGTGGTGAAATGGTAAACACAGCAGACTTAAAATCTGCTGGGAGGCAACTCCCTTGCCGGTTCGAGTCCGGCCATCGGCACTTCATTTCACCCCCGAAGGCACCGCGTCCTTCAAAAGCTCCGCGAGCTTCGCTTTCATCGTCGCGACACGTTCGGGTTCTTTGTCGGCCAGATTGGTCTTTTCGCTCGGATCAGCGGCGAGGTTAAAAAGCATCACCGGCTCGTATTTGCGGCCTTTGGCTTTTGCCTTGCCTTTGCCCTTCTTTTTGGCCTTGGCACCGCCTTCCTCGGGCAGTTCGGCATCAGCTCCGGTGCTCACGATGAGCTTCCAGTCGCCCATGCGAACCGCCGCGTTGTCGATGGATTGGGCACTGAGGATGGCCTCATGCGGCGAGGCGGCTTTTTCGGTGATCATGGGCCACACATCGCGACCATCGAGCGGCAGCTTTTGCTCCAGCGAGCCACCCGCGAGCTTCACGAGTGTGGGATACCAGTCGATGATGTGCATGGGCTGCGAAAGGCGCTGACCTGCGGGGATTTTACCCGGCCAGTTGGCAAACGCCGCCGCACGCACGCCGCCCTCAAAGAGACTGCCTTTGAAATCCCGCAGCGGCGTGTTCATGCCTGGAGGTGGGCCGCCATTGTCCGCCGAGAAGAGGATGATCGTGTTTTCTCGCTGACCGGCTTTTTCCAAAGCCGCCACGACCTGGCCGATGCCTTCGTCCACGGCGGCCAGCATGCCAGCGAGCTGCTTCCGCGCTCCGGTGAGGGCGCCGTAGGGCTTTAAATACTCGTCAGGCACCTGCATCGGCGCATGCACGCCGTTGTAGGGCATGTAAAGAAACAGCGGCTTGTCCTTCGGCTGCTCGGTGATGAGCCTCACCGCCTCCTTGGTGACGAGATGGGTGCTGTAACCTTCTTCTTTCAGCGGCTTGTCGTCGTGATACCAATCGTCCGAGCCATCGCGCACATGGGCGAAGTAATCGATCGCTCCAAAGTAGTGTCCGTGCTGGTGCTCAAAGCCACGTGAGGTAGGCAAGTAGGCTTTGTCGAACTCACCGAGGTGCCACTTGCCGGTGATCGCCGTCGTGTAGCCCGCGTCCTTCATTGCATTTGCCAGTGTGCGTTCCTCCAAAGGCAGGCCCCACTTCGCATGTGGCCGCACGATGGTGTAAACGCCCGTGTGAGACACATAGCGTCCCGTCATGAGCGAGGCACGCGTGGGCGAGCACACCGGCTGCACATAGTGGTTTTCGAGAATGGTGCCCGCGGCGGCCAGCTTGTCGATGTTCGGCGTTTTGATCTCCGTACCGCCATTGAAGCCGCAATCCGCGTAGCCGAGATCGTCGATGAGGAAGAAAACCACATTCGGCCTCGGCGCGGCGTTGGCGAGAGTGGCGGCAAAGGCGAGGAAGAGCAGTGATTTCATGGTGGCCGCTGTCAACGCGGCGCACGCTTGCTTTTAGCCATGACTTTTTGCACAGCGGCAAAATGCTGAATTCGCTAACCCGTGGTTGGCGAATCTTTAGATTCTCCCCGTCTCTGTGCTCCTCCGTGTCCTCGGTGGTCGAAAAATGCAGGTTCACCACAGAGGGACACAGAGGTTCTGCAAAAGCCTCTCGTGTCAGGACGAATGGGTCAGGCGGTCCTGGACCTCTTCTCGCCAGCGAAGAGCTTATACAGTGAGTCCAACAGCAAGACAATGCCGATAAGGTAGCCAGCCGGATGAATAAACAGCCAGCAAACACCGAGTAGTAGCATCGATAGGTGGAGCCAGCGGCGGCGGTAGCCAGAGCCGCAATCGATCACCAATCCAAGGACGAGGATGCCGACAAAGCCCGTGAGAATGCCTCCTGTTACTCCATACATCGAGCGCACGATTTCATTGGCATTCTTGGCTGCATTCACTCGCTGCTCGAAGCTCACATTCCAGAGGAGCGGAGCACTCAACAAGCATAGTCCTAGAACAGCGAAGAGGGGCTTGAACGCCGCTGTGCGATGGCGTGTGCTCATAAATAGATTTTTGACCTTGTTGCTTCGCCATCAGCATGAAATCGAAAAGCTGGCTGTCATGTATTGATGCCAGCGTGATGTCGCATGGCGCTTCTTGTTTCACTTCACAAACATCGGATCATCCGGATTGCCCTTGCTGAGCAGGTAAGCCATCAGATCGAGGATGTCGTCCTCCTTCAGCATGTAGAGCAGGCCGGGCGGCATCATGCTCACCTTGCTCTCCTCGGTCTTCACTACGTCGCGGGCGTCCACGTTGGTAAAATTGTTCGGGTCCATCATGTTCGTGCAAACCATCATGATGTTCTCCTTCATGTTGGCGATGCGGCCCACGACCATGCTGCCGTCCTTCTTGGAGAAAACGGTGCTGCCATATTGGTCGCTGATCTCTTTGCTCGGCTCGATGATGTGCTCCAGCAGGTCACGCGGGCTGTATTTGCCCGCTACGGAGGTCAGATCAGGCCCGATGGCTCCGCCTTCGTTCTGGAAGCGATGGCAGGCAAAGCACGTCGCGGCTCCAAACATGTTCCGGCCATTCTGGAAGTTGCGATTGCCCTCCAGGCCCACGCCGAGCGATTTTTCGAGATCGGCCAGCGTCCAGGCTTTGACGAAGTTCATCGGCTTCGTCGTGAAAGCGGGCGCTTTGGCCTCCGGCTTGGCATCGAGCACGTCTTTGATCGCGAGCTTCTCTTCTTCGATCATCGAGGAGAGGGCGTCTTTTTTGATTAAGCCGATGAAGAGGTCAAACGAGGCACCGCCTTTGTAATTCGCGGCACCCAGGAACCAGCGGAAGTAATCGGCACGCAGTTCCTTCGTCCAACCGGTCTTCGCGAAGCGCAAGATGCGGGCGTAATCGATCTGCTCCTCCTGCGTGGGCGAGTCATTCACCAACGGTGCCGCTTTGGCGACGATGCCGGCATCGCCGAGGAAAACGAGCAGTTCCGTGAGATCGCGATTCAGGCCCGTGTCATTCGTCGGGAAGAGCGGATTGAGTTTCGCAATGAGGGCGGCCTTCGTCGCCGCATCCGGCTCGCCGAGACGTGTGAAGGCCAGCATGTAATCGCGAATGAGCGTCACACGGTCGAGGCCCTTGAGCGATTTGAAGTCGATCTTGCCCAGCGAGTCGAGGATGGGCTTCAGCAGTGTTTTGTCTCCACCGCTGCTGCGAGCCAGCGCCATCAGCGCGGTCAAAGCGGCACGTGGATTGGCTTCGGAGAGCGCTTTGTCTTTCCAGGAGGCCACCGGCTGATGTTCCAGCGCAATGCGAGCGGCAAAGCGGAGATG
>JBEIGR010000156.1:0-9987 GCA_040381795.1 Verrucomicrobiaceae bacterium
CCGGCACCATTCGGCTGATGGCAGGTGACGCAGTGGCCTTCGCGGAAATAGACTTCCTGGCCGGCGGTGAACTGGCCTTTGGCGACATCGCTGAGGTAAGCGGGTGGCTTCGCGACCGTGTACTCCGGCCTCACGACCTCGACGACACCGGCGAGGCGGTCGGCGGCGGTTTTGGCGGCGTTTTTGTTCCAATCATCAAGCGGGAGCTTGGAAGCGATGGCGACGATGTTTTTCGCGGCGGGGATATTTGGCAGCCAGGAGGCGGCGACGATGGCTTCGAGGCGGACGCGGCCATTTTCATCAGCAGCGGCTTTTTCGAGCAGGGCGACGTGATCGGCGACGCGGTGCGTGTTGTAGCGCAGGACGCGGACGGCGGCGGCGCGGGCGTGGAAGTCGCTGGAGGCGAGCATTTCGCGGAGCAGGCCTTCATCGGCGGCGTTGAGGCCCCAGGTGGCCCAGAGGGCTTCGAGCTTGGCGTGGGTGTCCTTTTGCTCGGCGGCCCAGGCTTTGACGGCGGGGAGGACCTCGGCGGCAGGGCGGGCACGTAGCTCGCGGCGGGTGCGGTAGCGCTGGCGCATTTCGGGGGCCTTCAGGTTTTCCAAAAGGGAGGCCACCGGTGCTCCGGCGACGGGTGCGGCCTTCACCAGCGGGCGGCCGGGATAGGTGATGCGGTAGATGCGGCCGTGGACGTGGTCGCGCAGGGGATCGCGGGCGTTGTGCTGCATGTGGCCGATGAGCACGTTATGCCAGTCGATGACGTAGAGGCTGCCATCGGGGGCGAATTCGAGATCGACGGGGCGGAAGTTGCCATCGCTGCTCTGGAGGAGGTTGTGGCGGTGGGAGGTCTTCCAGCCGGTGCCTGCGTCTTCGATTTTGACCTGCTTGATGCCGAGGAAGCCGATGGCGTTGCAGTAGATGAGATCGCCCTGCACGTCGTCGGGGAAGTGGCGGCTGCTGACGACTTCGAGGCCGCTGGTGGGGCGCACCTTGTGCTCGTTCGGGACGAGGTCGGCGGTGGACGGCGTCTTGCTGCCAAAGGTAGGCTTCACTTCGACGGGCAGCGCCCAGTTCATGGTCGTGCCGGAGGTGTGGAGGAGGAAGTCCTGGCCCCACTGGTCAAAGACGAAGCCCCAGGGATTCGGAATGCCCATCTGGATGGTGCGCTCGAGCTGGCCGCGCTGCGGGCTGTAGCGGAAGAAGCCGCCATCGACGCAGCGCACGGGGCCGTAGGGGGTCTCGACATTGGAGTGGAGGAAAACGCCTTCGCACATCATGAAGGCACCGCTGGGATCGGCGGTGAAGGCGCTGATGGCGTGGTGCGTGTCATGCGTGTCGAAGCCGCCGAGGATGATCTCCATGCTGTCGGCCTTGTCGTCGCCGTTCGTGTCGCGGATGAGCACGACATTCGGTTCCTGCGTCACATACACGCCCTCCGGGGCGAACTCGAAGCCGATGGGCAGGTGCAGCTTGTCGGCGAAGACGGTTTCCTTGTCCGCTTTGCCGTCGCCATTGGTGTCCTCATAGATGAGCAGCATGTCATTCGGCAGCGCATCACCGGGACGGTAATGCGGATACGTCGGCATCGTGGCGACCCAAAGGCGGCCTTTGTTGTCAAAGCTCATCTGCATGGGGTTCGCGAGGTTCGGGAACTCTTTCTCAGAGGCAAACATCTCAACCTTGTAACCTTCCGGCACGGTCAGAGACTTGGTGGCTTCTTCGCCATACAGATACTTCGTGCTGCCGTTCTTCACGCTCGGCACGTAGTTCGTCGGCACTTCGGCCAGCTTGTGCGTCTTGCTGTCATCGACTTTCAAATCGGTGGTCTTGCCGCTGACGACTTGGCTGACCAGCTCATCACGCAGCGCGGCCATCTCGCGGGTCTTCTTCACCTCATCGGGGTAATTCTGCGGCCCATACGGATTGTAGCGCTGGCCGTGGGTGTGGACGCCGTTGAGGATGTTGTAATCGCAGTTCCAGAACCAGTCCTTCTGCTTCACGGCTTCGTGCACGAGTTTCGGATCGGCCTTCGATTCGTAGCTGGCGTGGCCATACAGGCCGGTGGCGAGCAGTTTGGCGACTTCGGCATAACCTGCGTCCGTCGGCACAAAACCGCCGGTGGTGAAGGCTTCGCCGCCTTTGGCATAAATGGCCTTCGTCGGCGAAAAGAGGTCGATGTAGGTGAGGGAGTGCTTCTTCGCGACCTTCTCGATGGCGGCGGCGTAGAGGAGCAGATTGGAGTTTTCCACGTCGCCCTTCGGCAGATCGCGTTTGGCGCTCTGGTCTTCATACGCGACGGGGCTGACGAGCACGACACGCGGCGCGGCTTTGCCGTTGTAGGCTTTGCTGAGCGTGTGCGTGACCCAGGCGTCGAGTTCCGCCTCGAAGTTGCCCACCTTGCTCGCACCGTCGAAGGACTCGTTGTAGCCGAAGAAACCGACAATCGTGTCCGCCTTCAGATGCGTGAGCCACTGGTCCGGCGTGGGGTAAAAGCCCTTGCCGTTGTGGATTGTCTTGTCGGGGTGAAACTTCTCCGCGCCGGGGAAGGCCCACTGCGACACGCGGGCGGGATGCGGGCGGAAGCCCGGTGTATCGCCCACATGGCCCATGTTGCGGAAGAAGAGCGCCTGATTCGGATAACGAAGCTGCAACTCGGTCTCGATGCGGCTGTACCAGGTGTCACGCTCGGCCAACCCATTGCCGACGAGCACGATGCGCTCGCCTTTCGATGGCGGCGCGACGTTTTGCGCACGGGCGGAGGTTGCAGCAGGCGGCTCGGCATTCGGCGCATGCGGCGGCTGTTCGGTGGCGGCGGCTTTTTTGTCGCCGGGCAGGCCCAAGGAAGGGCTCTTGCCGGTGGCGAAGTCGCCGGGCTTCAAATTGCGCTCCTTATAATAGTCGCTCTTCAGCGCCGAATACATCGTGGGGCTGAACGGATCGACAAAAGCCACATCGGCCTTCGCAGGCACTTCGAGGCCCAGCAGGTGATGCGCGGCATTGACGATGAGGCGGCGCAGATCTTCGTCCGCGAAATCAACCGAGGCACCCATCGTGGTGCAGAAGGACTTGCCCTTCGTTTTGCCATCTGGCGCGGTGTACTCAAAAAGCCAAGCCAGCGCCTGCATCGGGTCGTTCTTCGGTCCGCGAATCGGCACCGAGCGGTCGTGAAGCGTCTCCGTCACCGCGCCACGCAGAAGGACGGTCGCCTTGCTGAGGTCCAGATTCTTCACGGCATACACATCCGTGGTTCCAAAGATCTCATCTACACCGCGAAGAACCGGATGGTTCAAATTCGTCGTCTCAAACACACTGCGCGTGCCTTCTTTCTTGTGCGCTCCGTGATGCGCCACCCACTTCTCACCGAGGATTTGCAGGCCGAACTCGCTCCATTTGAAATCACCCGTCTGCGCTTTGCCGCTGAAGGCATGCGTGGCCGTGCGGAAGCCGATGACTGGCTTGCCAGCGTTCAGGAACTTCGCGAAGTTCGCCAGATGATCGTCTGGAAGCTGACGGAAGCGCGTGCCGATGATCATGAGGTCCGCATCGCCGAGCAATTCCGTGCCACGGATGTTCTTTTGGTTATTCGGGTCGATGTAGCCCGCCTTTTCGTCCGTGGAGAACAGCACGATGCAGTTGAAGCCATGCTTCTTGGCCAAAATCTTTGCCAGCATCGGCATCGACTCCTCCGTTCGGTATTCCTCATCGCCCGCGACGAGCACGATTTTCTTGCCGCCCCCAGCTCCGCCCGGATTCGCGGCGATTTCGAGGTATTCCTGCGCGGACGCGACCGAGCCGAGGAGTGCGAGTGAGAATAGGAGTTGCTTCATGGTTGGGAAAAAACGGAGGGAGCCGATATACCGCACCAAAAGCCCGAACCGGACAAGAAAAATGCCCGTCGGAGCATTTTTTCAGGGGGGATCAGATGTCAAAGCTCACGCTTTCGCGCTGGCGTTCCTTCTCGATCACATCGGCCACGGTCGTTTCGCTGAACCAGCGCAGCACCTGCTCCCGCAAAGCGGCGAAGACTTGGCCTAGCGCTTCATCGTCCGCGCCGGGCAGCGGATCAAAGGGGCCATCAAAGATCGCGACGACCTCCCCGAGGGTGATGCGCTGCGGTTTTGTCATGAGCTGGTAGCCGCCACCCACGCCGCGCTTGCTGCGGAGCAGGCCGCCGTTTTTGAGGGCGAGGAGAATCTGCTCCAGAAACTTCAGCGGGATATTTTCCGCGCGGGCGAGGTCCTGGATGGAGAAATTTGTCCCCTCGCGGGCACGTCCCATCGCCGCGAGGGCACGGAGGGCGTATTCGGCTTTCTTGGAGACTTTCATCGTGCGGATTCGAGGAATCCCGCCTCCTGCAAAAGAGCGGTGGCCCAGGCGGCGTCCTCGGCATTGAGCGGCTTGGGTAGCTCAAGACTGTAATTGGTCTGCCAGTAGCGGCCGGTTTTGTAGCAGCGGTCGATGAGCGGCTGGAGATCGAGGATGACATCCTTATCCGTCGGACGCAGTGGAATGGCGATGGGCTTTAGGCGTTCACGCAGGGGTGTTTCATAGTCTTCACGCATTCGCGGGCGGGCATCCCGCAAGACGCAAGCGAGGTAGCAAGCCCTGCTGTCTGGGATGTCGAGCGAGGAACGCCTCACGGCGATGGTGTGCTTACCGGAGAGCAGAAGATCGATCTCCACGAGATTCACACAGGCTTGGAGATAGCTGTGCTGGCGGTCGAGATACTCATCCCGATCCGTGCTCTTGTTGGAAGGGCTGAGGACTTCGATCACGGTCACCAGCTCTCCGCTGGAGGTGCAGATTTCCAGCCAGCGAGGCATGACTTCATCTTGTAAGACCAGTTTGGGAGTGGCGAGCAATGCTCCGCCGTGTTCTGAATCCGCTGTGGGTGTCCAGCCAGGCGCGATGCCTTGTTTCCAGGGCTCAGTGATCGCCACATCAGGCTTGCGGCGGTTCTTGCGCCCCGAATCTTCATGGGAGTCAGCCGCGCCAATGTTGACACCCTCCTCAGCACGCACGCGGAGGTCAGGCGGAAGAAACTCGTCGATGGCATCCGCTATGTAGCCGATGAGTTTTACATGCACGGTCTCCCAGCTCAGTTCGAGCCAGGGGTTCATGCCGGGAAAGGGATTTTCGAGCTTCATTCTGAGGCGGAGTGTAACCCCGGAGGGTGCCAAGGCAAAATCGAAGTGCAAAGCGCCAATTGCTCGGCATCTGCTGCGCTCCCATGCCTGATGATTTTTTTGTCCAACCACCTGCCGCCGAGTCGAATCGCGGCGCGGTGACGCTGCATGGGAAGGTGGCACCGCTGGCCTCGCGCATGCGGCCGAGGTCGCTGGAGGAATACACTGGCCAGCAGCATATCCTGGCGGAGGGAAAGCTGCTGCGTCGGGCGGTGCAGGCGGATCGTTTTTCCTCGATCATCCTCTACGGACCTCCCGGTGTGGGCAAAACCACGCTGGCGCACATCATCAGCCAGGAGACGAAATCACGCTTCATCACGCTCAGCGGCGTGGAGAGCACCGTGGCAGACATTCGCCGTGAGGCGGAGCATGCGGGGCAGCATCTGCGGCTTTACGAAAAGACCACGATCCTGTTCGTGGATGAGATTCACCGCTTCAACAAGGCTCAGCAAGATGTGCTGCTGCCGCATCTGGAGCGTGGCACGGTGCGCTTCATCGGCGCGACGACGCACAACCCCTTCTTTTACGTCAACAGCCCGCTGGTGAGTCGCTCGCAGGTGTTTCAACTGGAGCCGCTCGGCATTGCTGATCTGGAAGGACTCGTTGATCGTGCATTGAACGATTCAGAACGCGGCCTCGGCGGGCAAAACGTGCGCATCGAGGCCGATGCACGGCTTCATCTGGCCACGGTGGCGGATGGCGATGCACGCCGCTGTCTGAATGCACTTGAGCTGGCCGTGCTGACGACCACGCCGGATGCGCAGGGTGAGATCGTCATCACCTTGGCGGCTGCGGAGGAAAGCATGCAGCAGAAGACCGTCGTCTATGATGGCGACGGCGATGCGCATTACGACACGATCAGCGCCTTCATCAAAAGCATGCGTGCCAGCGATCCGGACGCCACGCTCTACTGGCTGGCGAAGATGCTGCATGCGGGCGAGGAGATCCGTTTCATCGCCCGGCGCATCGTCATTGCCGCGAGCGAGGATGTGGGCATGGCGGATAGCAATGCGCTGCGGGTGGCCGTGGCGGCGCAGCAGGCCGTGGAGGCCATCGGCATGCCGGAAGCGCGGATCATCCTGGCGCACGCTGCCGTTTACAATGCCACCGCGCCGAAGAGCAATCGCGCCTACTTGGGCATTGATAAGGCGCTCAAGGAAGTGCGTGAAGGCCGCACGCTGCCGGTGCCGAAACACCTTCGTGATGGGCATTACGCGGGAGCCAAGCAGTTCGGCAATGGCGAAGGCTATCTCTATCCGCACGATTATGAGGGCGGTTTTGTGCCGCAGCGATGCCTGGAAGGTGGCAGCATCTATTATGAGCCCACCGCGAACGGTCTCGAAGCCCGCATCAAGGAGCGTCTCGATCACTGGCGATCCCAGTGGGAGGCCGCAGCGGGCAATCAGGGGAAGTAATAGCCCGCGAGTTCCTTTTCGAGGGCCTGCATTTCGCTCTCGCTCAGAGCTTGGTTGTAGAGGCGCAGCTCGGCGATGCCGCCGTAGAAGGGCACGGGGTTGTCGTTTTGGTCCCGGAAGGACCAATACCCATCGCCAGCGAGGGTGATGTTGTGGAGATTCTTGGTGGGGATGGGTTTACTGCCGGAGCCGGAAGTGATCTCTCCTCGGGCGTTGCGCATGCGGATGGTGATGCGGCCGTCCTTAGCCCAAGTGGCCATCGCTAGCGTGGGCACGGTGACGTCTAGTCGATCTGGGGTGTCGAGGATTAACGAGGTGCGGTGCTCAGGCGGGGCGCTGGGTGGCCCACCGATATTGAAGTTGGCCTTCCCGTTGGTTTCGGTGACGAGGGCGATGGAGCCATTGCTGAAATTCACATGGGCCACCCTCTCAAAGGTCTCGGGAAGGCTATTGTGCCGGTAGTAAACGACGACCAGCGTGACTCCCGTGACCGCTGCATCACCAAAGGGCACGCCCTCGCCCGAGGCATACCCGAGTGAATTCATCGTGGAGACGGGTTTGGCGTCTTTTCCAAAGACGATGAAGGGCCGCGCGGTGCGCAGCGGGCGGCTTTCGGCCTCTGGTTGCAGCCATTGTAGGCGGGCACGCTGTTTCGTGGAATCCCAAGGGAGAACGGCTAGGGCGTTGTCTTTGCCGACCGGCCCGAAATCATGCCAGAAGGCCACCGCATCACCGACCTTCGCAGGTTGATCGAGGTCACGGCCATCGAAGGTATTGACTCCGAGATCTGCTCGCAGCCAGGTGACGAGCTTTTCGTAGCCCCAGGGCTTGGTGAAGCCCGATGGGAGCGTGGGCGCAGGCGTGCTGGCAGGTTCCACGAAACGCTGACGCCACTTGCCAAGCTCACGAAAGCTTTGCTGAGCGGGATCCGTCGTCGGCACGTCCACGAGCGAGGCGCTGGAGCCTCCTGCGCCCTTCGGTGCTGTTTTGGAACCGCCCATCATCGACCACGAAGCTACGGCAATCACCGCCGCTGTGCTGCCCCAAATCACAGGCCGCTGCCAGAGCGGCCGAGCGGCGGGCTGCTGGGAAAACTGCCGCGCGGCAGGTTTCGGAGTCGCCAGCACCGCGGCGGGCTTTCGCGGCGCAGGTGGTGCGCCGATCTGCGGGCCGACGGAAATCGGAATCGTGCTCGCAGTGGCATTGCGGGCCGGCTGGCTCATCGGCAGCATCACTGGGGCCGAGACCGGCGGCGTGGCAGGTGAAACCGGCGCGGGAGGTGGGGCTGCGGGCGCTGTTTCACGCATGGAAAAGGATTCGCGGGCCACGCTTGCCTTCCGCGGACGTGCCTCGGCATCGGTGATGATGAGGCTCATCACCCAGTCCGCCATCCAGCGTGGCACATGCGGGGCCACTTTGGCCAGATCAGGCAGATCACGGCCGAGATGCTTCACACGTAGTTCCTTCAACGAACGAGATTGAAAGGCCGGACGACCCGCGAGGGCCTCGTAAAGCACGCAGCCGAGCGCATAAATATCCGTGCGGCGGCGGGCAGGGGACTTCTCCCACTGCTCCGGCGCGGCACAGCCGTAGGCGGCGATGTGCTGCTCCTCCTCCGTGCCCTGCGCGGCGAAACCGCTGCCAAAGCCGCCGAGACGCACCTGCCATTCGGCAGGCTTTGCCCCGATGATGCGCACGCACTCTGGCGTGAGCGTGCCATGCACGATGGCCTGATCGTGAACCACCTCCAGGGCATCGAGGAGTTGGCTGGCGAGGATTTCAAACTCCTCCGCCGAGAGCGGGCCGCGCTGGAGCATCTCCGGCAGGCTCACGCCCTCCAGTGGCGCGGGGGTGAGCACAAAGAAGCCTTTCTCATCGGCACCTGCCTCGATGATGCGGTCGAGCTGCGGGCTTTCGAGAGCGGCGAGCTGGGTGAAGAGCCTTTGCAGGCCCTCGATCTCGGCCGCGTCGGCGGTTTTGAAGCGGCGCTGCAAGAAGTCACTCTTCAGATGGCTATCCCGCACGAGCTTGAGAGTGCTGGCAGTTGTTTCTTCCAAGGCTTTGAGTGTCTTGAAGCGGGCGGGCATGGGGCGGCCACTCTGCCAAGTGCGCCGAAAGCCGCAAGCGGCTTGCCACACGGCGTGATCTCATCTTACTCTGCCCGCTCATGGCCGGCCTCCTCCAGATCGAAAACGTCACCAAAGCCTTCGGCACGCATCGCGCCGTCGATGGCGTCTCGCTGGAGATTGCCCGTGGCGAGGCCTTCTCCCTGCTCGGGCCGAGCGGCTGCGGGAAAACCACGCTGCTGCGCATGATCGCTGGCTTCGAGCAGCCGGAGAGCGGTCGCATCGTGCTGGATGGAAAAGACATCACGCATCTCCCGCCAGAGCGCCGCCCGGTGAACACGGTGTTTCAAAACTACGCCCTCTTTCCGCATCTCAGCGTCGCGGATAACATCGCCTTCGGTTTAAAGATGGCGGGCCGTGGACGCGAGGAGATCGATACCGCCGTGAAGGCCATGCTGGAGCTGGTCAAGCTGCGTGAGCATGCCAAAAAGCGTCCTTCGCAACTCAGCGGCGGCCAGCGCCAGCGGGTGGCCATTGCCCGCGCTTTGGTGAACCGACCCCAGTTACTGCTGCTCGATGAACCGCTCGCCGCGCTCGATCTCAAACTGCGCCAGCACATGCTGCTGGAGCTGCGGGCCATTCACGAGCAGGTGGGCACCACCTTCATCTATGTGACTCACGACCAGGGCGAGGCCATGAGCCTCAGTGATCGCATCGCGGTGATGAACGCGGGCCGTGTGGAGCAGATCGACGCCCCTTCGAGGCTCTACGACACACCGCGAACCGACTTCGTGGCCGGTTTCGTGGGCGATGCGAATTTCTTCACCGGCAAGGTGCTGGAGGTGCGGCACGAAGGCTACGTCCGCGTCTTCTGCGAAAGCATCGGCAATCCCATGGTGCGTGCACATGAAGTGCTCACGATGGGCCAGGAGGTGCGTGTCATGGTGCGGCCGGAGAAGCTGCGGCTCACCCGCGAGCGTCCCAGCGCCTCCGAGCGGGTGAATGCCTACAGCGCCAGCGTGGCGGAGGTGGCTTACTTTGGCTCCCACCTGCGTTTTGTGGTTTACGCAGGCGATTTGACCTTGCTCGTGCAGATGCCAAACAACCGCTTCGTCGCTTCCGGCGGCCTTCCGCAGCGGGGTGAGCGTGTCTTTGTGAGCTTCCACCCGGAAGAGGCTTTGGTGGTAAGCATGGGGTGAATCAAAACTTCATCTGCATGCCCACCACCAGACCGCGACCCGGCAGTGGGAGCTGGTCCTTCAAAAAGGAGGTGTGTTCACGGGCCTGCTCGTTGGTGAGGTTCATGCCTTTGACGAACACATC
>JBEIGR010000157.1:0-9971 GCA_040381795.1 Verrucomicrobiaceae bacterium
AATTCCGACCTCGGTGATCCCGTTTTCGCGGCCGGGGCAGGCCGCGTCGTTTACGCCGGCATGCCCGGCTCAGGCTGGGGAAAGATGATCATCCTCGCCCACCGCCTCCCGCCCGGAGATGAGGCCGGCCCGATCGTGCAGACGATGTATGCGCACCTCGACCAGCTCCTCGTCAAAAACGGCCAAAGGGTGCAACGCGGCGAAAAGATCGCCACCGTCGGCACCGCTGAGGGAGCCTACCTAGCCCACCTCCACTTTGAAGTGCGCCAAGGCCCCTACATCAATCCCGCCGAAGGCTACGCCGATACCCCACTCAACCGCCTCTCACCCGAAGCCTTCATCACCGCCCGCCGTGGAGCCGGTGCTGCGGATCTCGGGCCAGTCCCCAAGTTCAGCGAATAATCACCGCCAGTTCCTGCCGCACCTTCTGCGAGCTACTTTTCAGCGTTGCTGCCCTTTTTAAAAGCCAATCCGGTGTCCTCGCGGATGAGGCCCAGCGCATCGAGAGCGGGATCGGCGGCGGGCAGAGGAGGATCGGTCTGGCGTGAGTAGGAGGCCCGTGTCGGGTCTTGCAGCAGGGCGAGGATCTCGGGCTTCCCCTCGGCGGCTTCGAGGGGTGATTGCGGCATCCCATCGCCCCAGCGGCCCGTGTCGCGGTTCGCGCCGTGTTTCAGGAGCACGCGCAGGCCGTCGGGCGACTTTCGATAGATCACTTCCATCAGCAGTCCCCACCAGTCGCCCCAGGTATCGGTGAAGAGCGCCTTGTCATTGAGGTGGGTCGCATCGGTTTCGAGCAGCAGGTCGAGCAAATCCCAGTTCTCCTGTTCGCAGGCCGCCTTGAGTTGAGAGCGAGAGATGGAAGCCATGGGAGATGGTGGACAAAGCACGTCGGATCGGCACAAAAGCCGCGTTCACGATGGCATGCGTAGTCTTCAGCCTGCATCGGGCAAGCCAGAAAGACGAGGATGAAGACCGTTTGGAGACAGGCGGGACGCATGGAGAACAGAAATCTGACTCACCGAAAAAATCCACTTCTGAACTCATCTCTGCGGTGTGGCCTCTTTTGGGAACCTTGGCTCGGCAAGGTCAACCTGCCGCCTTGGCGGACCCATCCACTGTGGGTTTGAGTGTTTGTCAGACAGTTGCAGGCTCACGTCATTTCCCCACCTTCAAAGTAGCCGTTTGCTAAGGGTGGCTGGCTCGCCCATGGAGCGGTTCATGATTCATGCCACCGCACTGATCGATCCGCTCGCTCAAATCGACTCCAGTGTCTGCATCGGGGCTTATGTCCTGATCGAGGGGCCGGTGAAACTCGCGGCGGGTGTCGTCATCGGGGCGCATGCGCATGTGCTGGGGGACACCACCATCGGCTGCGGCACCCGCATCGGGCGGGCGACGATCATTGGCGAGCTGCCGCAGGATATGTCCTTTGACCCCGCCACGCTCAGTAGCGTCCTCATTGGCACCAACAATGTGATCCGCGAGCAATGCACCATCCACCGCGGCTCCAAGCCCGGCAGCGTGACGCAGATCGGCGATGACAATTTCATCATGGCCAACGTCCACTTCGCCCATGATGTGCAGGTGGGAAATCACAACGCCGTGGCCAATGCCGTGCTTTTCGCCGGTCACACGCATCTGGGCAGCCACTGCTTCGTCGGCGGCGGAGCGGGCTTTCATCAGTTCATCCGCATCGGCGATTTTTCCCTCGTGCAGGGGAACAGCAGCATCAGCAAGGACGTGCCACCCTACTGCTCCGTGAACCGGCTGAACCGCATGTCCGGCCTCAATGTGATCGGCCTGAAGCGCCAGGGCTTCACCACCGCCGACCGCGCCGCCATCAAGCAGCTGTTTCATCTGCTCTTCTGCTCCGGCAGAAACCTCACCCAGGCCCTCGCTGAGGCCGCGACTCACGAGTGGCCGCAAAAAGCCGCCCACCTCCTCGCCTTCATCCAGTCGCCCAGCAAAAAAGGCGTCTGCTCCGTGACGCATCGCGACAGGGAGGAGTGAGTGGTTCGTGGAACGTGGTCTCAAGGTTGCACCGCGAGAGTCGGTATGACCGCAGAGAAAGGCCATTTAGAGATCATCTCCCGAAAAAGTTCCTGATTCTCCAGCCTCACAATCAAGCCACCTTGAGTTCAGGTGCTCAGCGGTTTTCAAACCTTTGCGGTGTGTTTCTCCGTCGTTGGAAAGCGGTTGGCTCCCGCTGCGGATGACCCGGCCCTCCACCACAGCGGCACGCGGAACCAGCCTCCGCGCTTTCCGCACCTGCTCCCAGCCCACACGCCACAGCCCCAAGCCCGAGCCGAGTTTGAAGATGAGGATGAGGATGAGGAACGGTTGGGGTGGTTTGTCAGACAGTTGCAGCCAAACGTCATTTCCCCGCTGCCCGCCTTCTCAAACCATTCATCTTGGTTCTTGAGGCGGTTAAACCTCCAAAAAAAACCCGATTGCTGCCGAATGCCCTGTTGCCCTGCCCCAATCGCACTCTATAGTAATTATAATATTTGTTTTCTTGATGCACGATCTCGTCCCTCCACCCGGCCCACCCATCCGCTTCCCGCATGTCTATGCTTCGAAGCCGGTGCTCAGCCCTGCCGAGGCGCGTTACTTCGATCTCCTCCAGCAGTTCAGCCAGGGCCGCTGCCAGATCTTCGTCAAGGTCAGCCTCGCCGACATCGTCACCCCCGTCACCGGCTCCCTGGGCGACCGCCACCGAGTGCACGAAAAGCGCGTCGACTTCCTCATCTGCCGGAATCAGGACTGGGTGCCCATGATCGGTATCGATCTCGAGCAGCCCGATGTCCTCCGCATCGCCTCCACCAAGCGGCACATGGACAAGCAGGACGTATTCGCCTCCATCGGCCTGCCGCTCCTCCACTGCCCGCGGGATCCCTCGGAGATGAACCCCGCCCTGCTCGTGCAGCAGCTCACCGATGCATGGGTGCTGCGCAGTTACATCCTCGCCACCGGCCGCCTCCCGCCGGTGCCGCGCCCACCGCACCAGAGGCCCTGGAGGCTCTCCCCCGCTCCCGGCCCGGCCCATCCCAGCTGCCCCTGCTGCTCGGGCCGCCTGGGTTCCTACCCCTCCCTGCTCGATGTCATGAGCCGCGCCCTCCTGGCCGGAGCGCCCACCCCGGCACGCCCCGCCAGCATCCCCGCGTGGACCATGCCACGCGCCTCCACCAGCCCCCTCAACTCACCCCCCGCCTGCCCGCCCCGCCTACCCGCCCCGCTACCTCCCCCAGCCCGCTAGTGTCTGAGGGATGAGGGATGAGGGCACTGCTGCCCGCAGGTCCCTGTTCCCGGAGGGCGGGATTCCATTCCCGCCGGCTGCGCCTTGGTTCCGTGCCTTCCGGGGTGGTTCGGTTTGGAATGAAATGATTTCTGCTAGGAAATTGCTTTGGAAGGGCCGGGCCGGAATAACGAGGGAGCGGGGGTGTGAGGGGGTCTGGGGGAGAGAGAGGCGGAAACCCAGGCTCGTGTGGCCGAATGGAAAACGCGGTGGCAGAGTCCTCCTAAGTAAGTTAGCCCACGGCATGGCCATCACCGCCGAACCAGCCGCCAAGCGCATGCTCCCCAAATCCGAAGTGCTGCGCCGCAATCTCATTGAGCAACTGGACCGCCTGCCCTATGAAGGGGTGGCCGTGCTGCACGATCTGGCGCAGGAACTCGAGCTGCGCGCCGCCTGGGCGGAATTCGCCGAGGGCTTGGCGCAAGACTGGACGGCGGGCAAGTATGAAGACCTGGAGGAAGCTCTTGCGAGCGCCCGTGCCGCATGATTGTTTGCATCGACACCCATGTCTTGATCCAAGCTGCCAAGGCAGGGCACCCGCTGAATGTGATCTTCACCGGCTGGTTGCAGCGCAAATTCCTCTGGGCTGTGAGCAATGACATACTCAACGAGTATGAGGAAATCCTCAATCAGCGCAGCGGTAGGCGGCGCTGGCTCCAATTCAGTCGCGTGCTGGATCTGGCGGAAGCTCAGGGTGGCCTGCTGCTGCACGCCCGTCCGTCCCTCCAGTTCCATGTCATCACGACCGACCTCGATGACAACAAATTCACCGACTGTGCCATCACCGTGAGCGCGGACTATGTGATCAGGCGGACCACCACCTGTACTCACTGACGGGCGCTGGTTATAAGCCACAACCCATCACGCCGGAGGAGTTCATCCGCCGCCACCTAGGCGGAGCCTGAGAAGCCTGCCTTTCATTCAAGGTGCCCTCACCGCAGTCGATCATTCGCGTGCGGCATGCCGCAGGCGAATGCCAGCGTATGCATGGCCCTCCGGCGTTAGTTCAAAGGTCTGCGAGCAGTGGGGGCAGGAGATGTTCATGCTGTTCGTGCTGCGCAGCATGACTTTAACAGAAGGTTCTATCTCGTCGTATTCCTGCTCCTCCGCAGGTTTCGGTGCGGAGCGTGGTGTGACCGCAGAGCGCCGGGCGATAGGCTGGGAAGAAGTCGATGCGAGCACCTGCTCTTCGGCCTTGGTGGCCACCACCACGGTCTGCGGCACGGGCTGGGTGAGGATGCTGACGAGATCCGAGCGCAGCTCTTCGGCACTCTGGTAGCGCAGTTCACGATCTTCCTGCATGGCATGGGCGATGATGGCGTCCAGGCGGGGATCGAGGCCGGGCACTTTCTGCGATGGCAGCTCAAACATGCCACGCGGCACTCGGCCGGTGAGCATGTGGTAAAGCATGACGGCGACGGCATAGATGTCCACGCGATGATCCACCGACATGCCTAGTGTGAGGGATTCCGGTGCCAGGTAGTTGGGCGTACCCATGACGCTGCCGCTCATCGTGAGATGCGAGGTCTGCGCGGCATTCATGACCTTCACGAGACCAAAATCCGCCACGCGCACATGCCCGTCGTGCCCCACGATGACATTGGCGGGCTTGATGTCGCGGTGGATGATGCCGTGGCTGTGCGCGTAGTGCAGCGCCTCACACACATGCGCGGCGATGGCGATGGCATCTGCCGAACGCAGCCGCCCCTCCTGAGCGATCATGGCCTGCACGTCCATGCCTTCGACGAACTCCATCACAAAGAACAGCAGCCCCTCCGCCGTCTGTCCGAAGTCAAATACGGTGATGATGTTTGCATGCTTGAGCCGTGCCATGGAGCGCGCTTCGAGTTTGAAGCGCTTGGTGAAGTCATGCCCGCCGCCATCGAGATCTGGCGGCAGGATTTTGATGGCCACGAGACGGTCCAATTGTGACTGCCGACCTTTGTACACCGCCCCCATGCCACCACGACCAAGGAGGCTCTCAACCTGATACTGCGGCAGCATTTCCGCCAACTCAACTGCAGTAGGTGGTTCCCACGCTGGCGCTCGTGCAGACGCACTGCTGGTCGAACGTGGTCTCGGTGCGGGAATGGTTGCTGCGTAGTCATCTGACGAGTCCAGTCCTGAATCAGGCACGCCGAGCAGCAGGCATCTGGGGCAACCACCTGAAGGAATGCCAACCGGCAGTGTCAGCCCACACTCGGAGCAATTCTGTTCTGCGGTGAGTTCGTTCATATCACGTGGCGTAAGATCAGACATGGGGCGCGGAGGCAAGAAGTGGATCAACTAGGCTTGGGAGCGGGTGCGCGTGATGTTGATGCCAGCGGGTGGAAAGCTCAACATTTTCGATTCGGATACGAGGTGATATTTTGTGCATGCTTAGGAACGGCAGGGGGGGAGCGGCATCAGAAACCAGGAGGATGACGCGGCCTCCAGCCTGCACTGCCACGCGATGCGATGCACCAACGCGGACAACTCTCACCGCGACCGCCACGACCACCGGTGTCAAGACGCAGACCGCAGATGGACATGAAGGCATGACCGGAGCCAGCGTAAATGGTGATCCACTTGCCAGGGCCGGGAGCACCATACCGTGCAAAGCCGCTGGAATTGAGTGCCGAGTTCAGCAGACCAGCCTAGATGAGCACATGGGAGACACTGACAGAGCAGTCATAACCCGTGCCCATGAGCGAGCCGTGGCCGCCGCCCCACTTGTAGGGCTTGGTTTGCAGAAAATTTCCAGCCTCAATCGCACGCTGCACGGCGTATGGCACCTCACCTGTGGTTGAGGCTGTTTTGCCAGCAAGCATAAGGCTGCACAGCTCGATGGAATTGGCTGCAGATTTCACCGGCAGGCTGGGGCGCGAAATCACCGGCTTGGCCAGCACGACAGGCTTCACCACGACGACGATCTCTGGTGATTTCGGTTTAATGGGAGCCTCGGGTTTCACCATGGCTACAATCTTGGGCGCTTCCGCTTTGGCGGGGACTTCTAACCTCGCCATTGCGGCGATCATGGCTGCTTTCGGCTTGGCGGTAGGCTCTAGCTTCACCACTTCGTCTGTCTGTCTGTCTGCTAGGAAATTGCTTTTGAAGGGCCGGGCCGGAATAACGCGGGAGCGGGGGTGTGAGGGGGTCTGGCCACGCCGAAGACGTTCATCGCCGCTGAGCCGGGTAAACTGCCCATCTCACTCAAAGAGATGCCGCTAAGCTCGTCTGGGCCTTGCAAAAGGCAGGCTGGGCAGCTCACACCGCCGAATCCCCCCTAGGCATGGGTTTGCCGCACTGCGCACAGGTAGGTGGGGCTGGCGGCGTGGTATTTATCGAGTTGGGCATTCACTAAGACGGTAATTTTTGCCCGTCAACGCCAGGTGGCCGCGACCTGGGACCGGAGAAAAAAATAATTTCAGCCGGGCTGTAACCTTTTCAGCCGACCCCACTAGAGCCGCTTGAAGACGAAGAACACCTCCGCCTCAAACAAACAAAAACCACACACATCCCAAAGCTATGAAACTCACAAGCATCCACCTCAAATCCCGAACGGCAGGCCTGCTGGCCAGCATCGCGGTGGCGTTAGCCTCCGCTTACGGGCAGCAATACTACATTTACAACGGCCAGCAGGTGCCGCTGACAGTCGTGCCTGAAAAAGTGGCCGTGCGCTCTGCCGCAGCCACGACGGACGCAGCGCAAACGCAGCGTGCGGCGGCCTCCGTAGCCTCCGTGAATGCGGCAGCAGCGCAGTCGCTGGGCCTCCCTGGCTGGTCCGTGGTGAATGTGACGGCCTCCCAGAACGCGACGATCCGTGCGCAGGCCGCCACGGCAGCAGTTTCCAATGTCAGCAGCGCCGCACTCTCTGCCGTGCAGACATTGGCCGCCTCTCCGAACGTGGCCTTTGCTGCGCCGGTGTACTCGGTGGCTGGACAGGAGACGATCCCAAGCGGGGAAATCCTCGTGGGCCTGATGCCTGGTGCCACTATCCAGACGGTGCTTTCGGCTTTGAACAACCGCTCCATCACCGGCAGCACGCTGGTCGCTGGCAGCACCTACAAGCTGACAACGAGTCTCAAAAACGGCGCGGATGTCGTCGCGCTGGCGAACAGCCTGAATGGCCGCCCCGGCATCGCCTTTGCCGAGCCGAACTTCATCCAGACCGGTGCTGCGAACGTGATCCCCACGGACCCGCTCTTCTCGCAGGCGTGGGGTTTGCGCAATGTGGGCCAGAGCGGAGGCCTCTCCGGCTTTGACATGGCGGCTACGACGGCCTGGGACACGACGATGGGCAGTTCCACGGTCACGGTGGTCGTGTTTGAGTGCGGCATCGACCCGACACACCCGGACATCAATGCGACAACCGGCCGCGACTTCACCAATGCTCCTGTGACCGGTGCCGGACCTCGCCCAACGGGCAATGAAGGCGCAGATAATCACGGCACCTGGGTGGCGGGCTGCATCTCCGGTCGTGCGAATAACGGCCTCGGCGCCACGGGTGTGGCACCTGGTGTGCGCATCGCTTCTGCACGCATCGGCGTGCCGACATCGGGCGGCTCATTCATGGCCTACAATGAATGGATCGTCGCCGCGCTCGACTGGTCACGCAGCATCGGTGCTCGCGTGACGAACCATAGCTACGGCATGGGCGCTCCTTCCTCCGCCATCGACGCGGCGCTGCTGCGTGCTCGTGACGCCGGCATTGTGAATGTCGCCGCCGCAGGCAATTCCAACGTCCCCATGGTGGGTTACCCCGCCAGCAGTTCCTACTGCCTGGCCGTGGGTGCCACGAACCGCAGCGGTGGCCGCGCTTCCTTCTCCAGCTACGGCAACAGCCTCGACTTCATGGCACCTGGCGAGGCTATCATCACCACCGACCGCGTCGGTGTGATGGGCATCGCGGGCGACTACGCGACGGTGAACGGCACCTCCTTTGCCTCCCCTTATGCTGCTGGTGTGGCCGCGCTGGTCATCTCCCGCAATCCCACCTGGACGGCCGCTCAAGTTGAGCAGCGCATGAAGGAAACCTGCACCGACATGGGCACCGCCGGTTTCGACAGCAACTCCGGCTGGGGCCACCTCAATGCCGCCCGCGCCCTCACGGGTGGCGTCATTCCTCCACAGGACGACCACGGCGACACGCTCGCCACCGCCACCAGCGTCTCGATGCCCAGCACCACGAATGGAGCGATTCACCGTGCAGGAGACCCCGATGTGTTCCGCTTTGTGATCAATAGCACACTCGAAGTCACCGCCACCACCACCGGCACGACGGACACCTTTGGCGATCTCATGAACGCCAGCGGCACCGTCCTCGCCTCCAACAACGACGCCAACGGCAGCCTGAACTTCCGCCTCGTCAGCACGCTCAATGCCGGCACCTACTACGTCCGCGTCCGCCACTCCAGCAGCAGCGCCACCAGCGGTGCCTACCAGCTCGTGCTGACCAGCCGCTTGCCCGCTGCACCGGAGATCCGTGTCCGTGGCAACGGCCTGGAGATCGTCAATAACGACAGCACGCCCTCCGCCACCGACCACACCAGCTTTGGCCAAGTCACCGTGAACGGCGGCACCATCGACCGCGTCTTCACCATCGACAACATCGGCAACGCTGACCTCCGCCTGACCGGCACTCCCGCCATTATCATCAGCGGCACAGGTGCCTCGCAGTTCAGTGTGCTGGCCCAGCCAGTCACCACCATCGCCGCCACGCGCTCCGCCACTTTCACCGTGCGCTTCCGCCCCAGCGGCAGCGGTGTCTTCAACGCCACCGTCTCCCTCGCCAACACCGACGCGAATGAAAACCCCACCAGCTTTGCCATCACCGGCACGGGTCCGGTCATCCTCCGCGACGACCACGGCAACACCTTTGCCACCGCCACTGGCGTCACCGTTCCGATGAATATCGGCGGCAATCTCGAGCAAAGCGGCGACGTGGACATGTTCCGCTTCACTTTGAGCGCCAGCGCCACCGTCACCCTGCGCACTAGCGGCAACACCGACACATTCGGCTACCTCTACAACAGCACGGGCAGCCTCATCACCTCCAATGACGACGGTGCGGGCTTCCCGAACTTCCTCATCACCCGCACGCTCACTGCTGGCACCTACTATGTGAAAGTCGCCGGCTTCGCCAACTCCGTCACCGGAGCCTACACACTCAACCTCTCCCGCTAATCGCTCCCCACGCCCGCCGTCTCTCCCTCCCGCTCACATTCAAAAGCTGACTCCACGCCCGCCATGAAAACCTCCCCCATCACCCGCATCTCCCGCGAAAAGACGCCTGTCGCCGCTCCCCAGCGCTGGCTCCCGGTGACCGGACTTCTCATGGCGGGCGTCACCGCGGCCCTCTGCCTCCTCAGTCAGTCGCAATCAGAGCAGAGTCCTGAAAACAGCGCGGAAGGAGAGGCCCGGCGCGGCCTTTCCGCCTCTCAAAAAACCACTCCAGCCATCCTTCCAGCCTCCATCGACCATTCGCAGCTTCAGCGCACACCTTCCGCTCCTCTGAGCCTCTCCACGCTCCTGCAAAAACTCGCCACCGCCCGCACCCCCGCAGAAAAACGAGCCATCTCCGACGCCCTCATCGCCCTAACCCCCGAAGAGGCCCTCCAGGCCTGGGGCAAGGCCCTCCTCGCCGAAACCGACCCAGCCGCACGCCGCGCCATGCTTGAAGCTCTGGACACCCTCC
>JBEIGR010000158.1:0-9939 GCA_040381795.1 Verrucomicrobiaceae bacterium
AAAAACACCGGCAAGATCGCCACCTACACGATGGAGCGCGCCTACACCACGCACGCCATCCCGCCGTCTTCGCCGTGGCTGAGCCAGACGCTGCTGCCCGCCCCGCTCGTCGGCAAAACCCAGCCCGAGGGGAAGTTGCGCATCGAGTGGAAACACGCCGATGAACGCTGGATGTCGCAGACTCGCTGGTGGGTGCTTCAGGCCCAGATCGGCGGCCGCTGGGTGACGTGGAAATCCTTCTTCAAAGACCAGCTCAGCACCGAATGGCCCGCCGGAGCCACGGCGGTGGCGATTCGTGCCTGCGGCATGGCCTGGGAGGCTGGTGAGGCGGGTATCGCCGTGAAATAAAGCCTTTCACGGCACTTTGAGAGGCAAACGGCCCTGAAAAAACCCTCGCCAGCCGGGGAAAAGCCGTTAATCTCCGCCCCCCTTTCCCCGGAACCCCACATGTCTGAATCGAAAAACACCCTCCGTCTCGGCTTGCCCAAAGGCAGCCTGCAGGAGCCAACGCTCGAGCTTTTCAAGCGGGCGGGATTCAATGTGGTCGTCTCCAGCCGTTCCTACCGTCCCACGGTGGACGATGATGAGCTGGAGCTGCGTCTGCTGCGTGCGCAGGAGATCGGGCGCTATGTGGATCATGGCTTCCTCGATTGCGGCATCACCGGGCGTGATTGGATCGCCGAAAACGGAGCCGATGTGGAGGTGATCACCGATTTGCGCTACTCGAAGGCCACTTCCAAGCCCACACGCTGGGTGCTCGTGGTGCCGGATGATTCCCCCATTCAGAGCGTGAAGGATTTGCAGGGCAAGCGCATCGCTACGGAGGCTGTGGGCCTCACGCAGCGCTACCTGGAGAGCCACGGCGTGAAGGCCGAGGTCGAATTTAGCTGGGGTGCCACTGAGGTGAAAGTGCCGGAACTCGTCGATGCCATTGTGGACATCACGGAGACCGGCTCCTCGCTGCGAGCGAACAAGCTGCGCATCGTGGACACGATCATGGAGAGCTACCCTCAATTTGTGAGCAGCCGGGCCGCCGCGAAGGACGCCTGGAAGCGTGAGAAGATGGAGACCATCGTCATGCTGCTCAAAGGCGCTCTCGAAGCCCGCGATAAAGTGGGCCTCAAGATGAACGTCCCCGCCGCCAAGGTGGCGGAGGTCGTCGCCGTGCTGCCCTCGCAGCGCTCACCCACCGTCTCCCAGCTCGCCGGATGCGACTGGGTTGCCGTCGAAACCGTCATTGCCGAGGCCACCGTTCGTCTCATCATCCCGCGTCTCAAGGCGCTGGGTGCCGAGGGCATCGTGGAATATCCTCTCAACAAAATCGTCCACTAACACTGGGACCAAGCCAAAACCACAAGGAGAACACCGACCATGGGATCGCTCAAAAAGCGGAGAAAAACGAAGATCAACAAGCACAAGCGCAAGAAGCGCATGCGTGCGAACCGCCACAAGAAGCGTTTGCGCTACAAGTCGTAAAAGCTAGCCTCCGCGGCATGATCAGCCCCCGAAGAGTGATTCGAGAGATTCGAGTCGCCGCATCTCTTTACGCACCTGCGTCGAGATGTTGGGGGCTGTTAATGCGCCAGGTCGGACTGATCGGACTTCCTCTCTATGCCGCCAATGAGGCGGACATGTCTCTCGGGAGGCTGCCGCCGCCGAAATCGGACCTGCTCCTCACGCCACGTGGCGCGGCGAACGCGGATGCCATGGCGCATTACAGCGCCGCGCTGCAATTCGAGACGGCGGGCAGGCTCCGGCAGGCTCTGGAGCATTACCGGGCCGTTTTCAAAGCGGATCCCACCAACGCGGAACTCGCCAACCACACGGCGGGCATGGCCTTGCAATTCGAAGGACGCGAAGCCGCCCTCCAAATCCTCGATGAGGCCATCCAGGCCAATCCGGGCAGCCCAGAGCCGCTGCTCAATCTGGCCCGCTTTGCCAGCACCTACCCGCCGGAGGATGTTTTCGAGAAGGACGACCGTGCGGCGAAGGCGGTGGCGTCGGCTTTGCAAAAATATCCGCGTCACGCCGCCGTCTATGAGGCCGCCGTGATGCATCATCTCACTCAAAACAAGCGTGAGGCGGCCATCGCCGTGATGGAGCAGGCGGCGAAGCAGGACAGCACCGATCCGCGCTTCTGGCTCGATCTCGCCACCACCGCCGAACGCGTGTGGCCGCTCGGCCAGATCGAGCAGCGCACCGAGCACCTCGCCAAAGTGGCCCCGTTTTTCGATAAAGCGCTCGCTCACCTGACCCCGGCCAATTCGGAGGACATCCAGCTCGAGGTGGCGCAGCATTACCTCCTCACGAACGAGCTCACCCGCAGCCGCGAACTCTGCGAAAAGCTCGCCAAGCAGCACAACAGTCTGCAAGCCCGCAAAGTGCTCTTCCGCATGTATGAGGCTTCCGGAGAAGGTGAAAAGTCTCTCGCCATGCTCGAAGCTATCACGAAGCAGGCCCCGGAGGACATCGACCACCTCCGCGTGCTGGCCCGCGAGTATGAAAAGCGGGACAAGCCGGACAAAGCCATCCCGCCGCTCGAAGCCGCCATCCAGCAGGGCTCCGGCGAGGTGAACGATTACCTCTTCCTCGGCTCGCTGCTGTGGCAGACGCGGCAGTTTGACCGCATGGGCCTCGTCGGCGAGCGAGCGGTCAAAATTTTCCCCGAGCAGCCGCTCACGCACTTCCAGCTCGCCCTTTCCTGCCGGGCACGCGAGCTGCACGAAAAAGCCGCCAAGCACTTCGCCGATGCCGAGCAGCTCGCCGCCGCCTCGCAGTCCGAGCTGCTCGACCACACCTTCTACTATCAATACGGCAGCACGCTGGAGCACCTGGGGCGCTTGGATGATGCCTCACGCATGCTGGAGAAATCCATCACCCTCACTCCACGCGAAAAATCCGAGGCCGCAGCCAATACGATGAACTTCCTGGGCTACATGTGGCTCGAGCAAAGCAAGAACCTCGACAAGGCCGGCGAACTCATCGCCAAGGCCAACGAGCTTTCACCGGACAACGCCGCCTACATCGACAGCCTCGGCTGGTTCCATTTCAAGAAGGGGGATTTCGCCAAAGCCCTCGCCGACTTCCAACGCGCCGAAAAGCTCATCCCCGAGATTCAAAGCGAGGACGCCGAGATCCTCGAGCACATCGCCCTCGCCCACAAACAGCTCGGCGATGCCACGAAGGCCCTCGACTACCTCGAACGTGCCCACGCCCTGAAAACACCCTTCCCGAAAATCCGTGAGCGCATCGAAAAGACGCTCAAGCAATGGAAAGGCCTCGGCGACACGGAGAAGAAGTGACTCACTTCACGACTCGATGCAGCCACTCGCGTGTCTTTTCGCGGGCCGCACTCGGGCGCAGCGTCCAGGCATCGTTGTGATTGCGAAAGCCTGTGCTCAGGAAGGTGAGATCGGCATTCGGGAGCAGCGGGCGGAGGTAGGACTCCGTTTCTTGAGCGTTGGAGCCTTCACCGCAGATGAAGATCGGGCGTTCGCCGAGCCGCTGAAGTCTCGTGAAGGCTGATTCGCGATCCGAGCCGGGATATGGCCACTTTTTGACGCCGTCGAAGTGGCTGTAGGCAAAGAAGCCGCACCAGAGCTTCGCGGTTTCGTCGTCGTGAAGGCCGAGGTAACCGCAGGCAATGGCCCCGCGTGAAAAGCCGGCGAGCACGACCTTCGCCGGATCACCGCTGAAATCTCGGCAGATGCTCGTCACGCTCTCGCGAAGGTGTTTGAGCGTCGGTTGCGGATCATAGGCTGGTTTGTCCCCCCACCAGGTGATGGCCACCTGATCGCCTTTCGCATTCAGATACGGCACGCAGAGCCAGATGAAGCCGCGACCTCCCGAAAGACCGAAGCCAAGGTTGCTGCCCTCGGGAAGCCCGGTGCTCACATCGCCATATTTGTTCGTGTAACCGCCGTTTCCGGCCAGTTCGACGATCACCGGCCAGTTCGCGTCCTTTTGCCAATCCGTCGGAAGATACAAAACATCGAGCCCATGAGGCACCCGCTTGCCTGGAGCTGGCTTTTCATCGCTCAAAGCTGGCACGACCAGATCAGCGGGCAGGCTGTGGATGTCTGGAAGCTCCGCCGCAGCGAGCGGAAGGGCCAAAACGAAGAGGAGCCATGGTTTCATGGCTCCTACACGTTGCGAGAAGGTCAAAACCATCACGCACTCAAATCCCCGGGCCACCACCACCGGGGGTGAGGGACAGCGGCACATCCGCTTTGACGCGGAAGAAGAGATGGCTGGCGGATGGCCCGCCGAGCGAAAGAGCGGCGCTGCCACCTGTCTGCGTGCTGCCGACCTGCGTCCAAGTCTGCAAATCACGGCTGCACCAGATGGTGAAGCTGCGGCGGGTGCTGCCGGTCCAGTCGAGGTCGATGTTGCCGGTGAGCGGATCGAATTGGAAATCGGTGACGGCAAAGCGGCTGCCGGTGCTGAAGGGATTCGTGTCCGCGAGGTATTCATCGCGGTCACTGATGCCATCGCCGTCGAAGTCACTGTTCGCATTCGTGCCGAGCAAGCTCAGGCTGGAGCCGTAACCGGCGGCGGCGGCCTTTTCGATCTCCCACGAGTCCGCGATGCCATCTCCGCTGCCACCGCCCGCGAGTACGTCGAGATCCACGCCGGGATGCAGACGTGTTTTGACGCCGACGAGGTTGATCCAGCCGCAGTTGGCGGAGTAGGCATAGCCACTGAAGGCACCGGTGACGAGATCCACCCGCGGCGGCGCGGCGATGCTGGGATCGAAGTAGATCCAGCCGATGTTCGCGCCATACGCGTAGCCGCTCAAAGCGCCCGCGCCGTTGTGGTTCACCCCGATGTCACCACTCGTCTGCGAGTAGCCGGAGGTGGTGGAGGGCGTGCCATCACCCAGATCGATCCAGCCGACGTTGGCGCTGTAAACACGGCCGTGCAGCATCGTCGTCTCGATCACCGGCGCATCGACGGCGAGCGGATTCGTGCGCCAGTTCAGCCAGCCGAAATTTGCTGCGTAGGTAAAGCGGTTCGCGGGTGAGATGGTGCTCACGCTCGGTGAAGCAAGCACGGCGCTCACGTCGATGCTCGCGCTCAAAGCGGTGATAGCTTTGCCGGAGAGTGCCCCGCTCATGTCCACTGCCACGGGTGAGGTGCGGTCTGCGATGGTGCCATCACCGAGCTGCCCGTGGGAGTTGTATCCCCAGGTATATACCTCGGCATCAGAGGTCAGTGCCATCCCCATGCGATAGCCTGCTGCGATTTGAGTGACGACCTTGCCGGAGAGCACTCCCGTGGTGTCCACGGCCACGGGATAGATCATATAGATGGCACTCGTGATGCCATCACCCAGGGCTCCTTTGAGTGCATGGCCGCAGGTGAAAACCTCGCCGCTGGAGCTGAGCAGCACGGAATGGTGCGAACCTGCGGCTGCGGCCGTGATAAACTTTCCGGACAGCACACCCCCGGTGTAAACGGCCACCGGTGTGTCCTTATCGGCGGTTGAGAGGTTGCCGAGCTGACCTTCTCCATTTTTCCCCCAACCGTAGGCACCACCGTCGGAGGTCACCGCCAGGCAGTGATCACTGGCGGAAATCTGCACCACGGTTTTGCCGGAAAGCACGCCGCTGGTATCCACCGCCACAGGCGAGCTGCGGTCGGTGAACATGGCCCCGTCACCCAATTGTCCACGGCCATTGTTTCCCCAAGTGAAGACTTCCCCTGTCGTGGTCAGCGCAGCCACGAAAAGCGTGCCCGCAGCGATTGAGGTCACGGTTTTGCCCGAGAGAACACCCGAGGTGTCCACCGCCACCGGCACGGCTGAAAAGGAGGAGGTAAAAGAAGTGCCAGCACCGAGTTCTCCATTTAGATTGTCACCCCAGGTAAAGACAAGCCCATCTGAAGTTAACGCAGCACTGAGCTCAAAACTGGCCGCTACGGCGACGACGGATTTTCCCGAGAGTGCCCCACTCATGTCTACCGCCACCGGGCTGGTGCGACGTGTCGATGTCCCATCGCCCAACTCCCCGCGTGAATTCTCCCCCCAACCATAGATCTTCCCATCGGAAGTGACGGCGAGCGTGTGGTAGCCTGAAGTGGCGATGGCGGTCACCGTTTTGCCGGAGAGAACACCCGAAGTATCCACGGCGGCAGCGGTTGTTTGATCAGACGTTGAACCATTGCCCAAGGCTCCTGCAAGTCCCCAACCCCACGCAAAGGGCTCGCTGGCATTGGATGGGGCGATGCCAAAGGCCAGTAGCAAGGCGATCACCATCGAATAAAGCGCCGGAGGCGGCAGCAGCATGGGCGGTGGAGGCAGCGGAGGAGTTTTCGCAGGCGGCGGCAAAGGCGGCCGACGCACGATGAGATGAGAAAAAGGATTCATGGCGGTGAGCGGGTGCGTGTTGGTGACGCGGGAGGATCACAAACCAAAGTTGGCGAATGGATTCGTGGCTCCAAAAGGCAGTTGCAGCGGGGCGATGCCATTGGCGGGCACGGGCTGCACGGGTGCGGTGGTGTTGCTGCGGAGCGTGTTGCGAGTGACGATGTTTTGATCGCTGGCCACTTCGATGCCGTTGTTGCCGTTCGAGGAAGCGCTGCACTGATCGATGGTGTTGCCATTGTTGCCGTGGAAGCCGTCGTCCACATTGTTGCTGGCGGCGCAGTTCGTCAGGCGGCACTTGTCGCTGAAGAAAAAGCCGTCGCCGCTGGCAGGAGGTCCGCCGATCACGTCCGGCATGCCATTGCGGTCCGCGGTGCAGTGGGTGAAGGAGCAGTCGCTCGTCGCGTGAAATCCATCGCCGCTGTTTTGCTGGGCCACGCACTGCACGAAGTTCGTCGCGTTGTCATAGACGACCGGGCCGCCGGGAAAAGAGGCGTTCTCCACCCAAAAGCCGTGATCCATGTTAAAGAAGCTGGAGACGTTGTGCAGCACGCAGCCATTGCGCACATGCACGCCGGGATCGCCGTTGCCGGTGGCAGCGCTGTTCATCAAGACGCTGCCCTGGTTCAAATCAAAGCCGGTGGAGCCGCAGGTGCGCACCGAGCAGCCATGCACGCTCGCATTCATCGCCGTCACGATGCCGCAACCGGCCACATCATTCACGGTGCAATCTGCCACACGCACATTGTCATGGCCTTGGATGCCGATGCCTCCGATGCCCGTGGCCGTGCAGGCGCGGATGACCGAGGCTCTTCCCGTATAAATGCCGCTGTGCGGGCCAGGAGCACCAGGACTAGGTCCCCGTGCCCAGGGGCCGCGCACGCGGCATTGATCCACCAGGCTGTCATCGCCCACCTTGATGCCGAAAGTATTGATCTCCGAGACATCGACGCCGGTCACGACGCTGTCATGGTTGAGTTTGATGCCGAGCGTCCAGTTGCCGCGAACGCGGCCGTTGATGACCTTCGTGCGGATTGCCGTGCCAGCCACGCCGCTCTGCGCCTCGATGGCGATGGGGCCCATGCCGCCGCCCGTGTAGCGCACTTCGAAACCACCGAGGTCGAGTGTCACATTCTCCGCGGTGATGAGGATGTTCTTGTCGAGATTTTCCGTGAGGTAGTAGCGGCCTGGAGATGCCAGTAGGTAGTAACCGAGGCTGCCATTGAGGTTGGCGTTGTTCGTATCGCGGCTGGGGACGTGCTCGCCGGCATCGATTTGCATCAGCGTCTTCATCGAGGGTGTGGGCACACCGCCGGGCGTGAGAGCACGCTCATTGGGATAGGTGTAAACGGCATTGGGCGGCGTGAGCTGGCCCTGGCCAAAGGCGAGAGCCGGAACGAGGAGCGTCAAAGCAGCGAGGCTGCGGCGGAGGATTGAGGTGGTTTTCATGGAGGAGGTGAGTTGCATCCTCCTATCTCACCAGCGGCGTGGGATGAGTTACATCAAGCCATGAAAATTTACTCCTGCGCCGCTGATTTCGGATCAAACGCATCCCGCAAACCGTCTCCAAGGATGTTCAGTGCCAGCAGCGTGCTGCTGAAAAACAAACCCGGATACAGCAGCAGCCACGGATAGGTTTGCATCACCTGTGAGCCATCACCGAGAAGCACGCCCCAGCTCGCATTCGGTGGCTGGATGCCGAGACCAAGGAAGCTCAGCGTGGCTTCGAGCAGCATCACGCCGGGCACGGTGAGACTGGCGTAGATGATCACGGGGCCGATCACATTCGGCAGCAAGTGCTTGCGCACGATGTGCCAAAAGCCAGCGCCACTCGCTTTTGCCGCGGTTACGAATTCGAGGTTCTTCAGCGCCAGCACCTGCCCACGCACCACACGCGCCATCGTCAGCCATTCCACCGCGCCGATGGCGACAAAGATGAGCCAGAAATGCCGACCAAAGACGACCATGAGCAGGATGACGAAGTTGATGAAGGGAAAGGCATACAGGATGTCCACCACACGCATCATCGCCGCATCGATGCGTCCGCCCGCGAGGCCGCTGATCAGGCCATACGTCACGCCGATGCACGCGGCGACAAGCGTGGCGAGCAAACCGACCGCCAGCGACACCTGCCCGCCTTTGAGCACTCGCGTGAGCATGTCGCGTCCCAGGGTGTCGGTGCCCAGCCAGTGCTGCGGGCTGATGTTGGTGGCCTTCAGCTCCAGATCCTGCGCATCCTGTGCATATGGCGACAGGGACGGCCCGATGAGGCACACCGCGACCAGCGCGATGAGAAACCAGAACGCGATGAGATTGATGCGATGACGGCAAAACCGCTTCCACGCGGCCTGCATCGGCGAAAGGCTCTGTCGGAACGAATCACTCATGCGTGGAGGCGGATTCGCGGGTTGAGCCAGGCCTGGAGGATGTCCACCAGCAGGTTGAAGCCGACGATGAGCGTGGCGTAAAAGACGGAGATGCCGATGGCGAGGTTCATGTCCCGATTGATCGCCGAGGCGATGAAGAACTGGCCGAGGCCCGGCAGTTGAAAAACGGACTCCACCACGATGCTGCCCGTGAGAAGGCCTGCTGCCGCTGGGCCGAGGAAATTCAAAACCGGCAGGCAGGCCAGTTTCAAAGCATGCAGAAAGACAACGGAGGTTTCGCTCGCACCTTTGGCCCGGGCGGTGCGCACAAATTCCTGCGACAGGGTCTCCCGCAGACTGCCACGGGTGAGGCGTGCGATTTGAGCACTGTAGATGATGCCGAGTGTCAACGCAGGCATCACCACATCCGATGGATCAAACCAGCCGGAGGCGTTGAACCACCGCAGCTTCAAACCGAGCAGCATCGCGATCACCGGTCCGAGAATCATGCTTGGCGTGCAAATGCCTAGCGTGGCCGCCAGCATGCTCGCCCGATCTTCAAGCGTGTTGGGACGCAGCGCCGCGAAGGCTCCAAGCGGCACCCCGAGGCCCAGCGCAATCGCCAGCGCCGTCAAACCCACCGCACCGGATACCGGGAAGCCGGAGGCGATGATTTCATCCACGCCACGTCCTTTGAAATGAAACGACTCCGGCAAATCGAGCATCGCGTAATGGGCGATCTGTAGGCCGAGCTGCGCATACCACGGCTTGTCGAGACCGAGATAGGCCCGTTGCGCCGCGATGGCCTCCGGCGAGGAGTTCTTTTCACTCTGAATCGGCCCACCCGGCAGCATGCGGGAAAGCGCAAACGTGATGGTGATCACCGCGAGGATGACGACGATGCCCTGAAAGAAGCGGCTGAGCAAAAAGCGAATCATGCGGTCGCGGCAAGGGTGTCGATGAATAATGGCATGCAGGGACTTTAGCGACCTGTGAACGGCTTTTCAATCCTTCATGCCTTTCACTTCAATTTCGTGTCCCCGCATGCTAGGAGCCCCGCGTGCCGAAACCACCCGCCATCTCCGTTTTGATGCCCGTGCGTGATGCCGCCGCCACGCTGGAGGCGGCGGTGCGCAGCGTGCAGGCGCAAACGTGGACGGATTGGGAACTCGTCATCGTGGATGATGGCTCGCGGGATGCCACGCCTGC
>JBEIGR010000159.1:0-9815 GCA_040381795.1 Verrucomicrobiaceae bacterium
CTTCCCCCACAGGTCCAGTTCCCAACTGAAGTCGAGCGGCGCATTGTAAGCCGGGCCATCATAGCGCAGCCCATTGAGCGGAAACGGCGACGGCATGTTCTCCGAGGTCTGCTGCGTCTCAGCGGTCAAAGGCAGACTGAGCGATGGAAAGAAGTCCCCACGAGCCATACGAGCCGCCGCACGGGCTTGATCGAAGCGTGCGATAGCCGCCTTGAGTTGCTGATTGTTCGCCGTGGCGGCGTAGACGAGTGAATTGAGCTTCGAATCGCGAAACACGGTCCACCAAGAGCCTTTCGGGAGATGCGCCGAAGGTGTGGCAGCACGCCAGGTCACACCTTTGAACTTCGGCGGTGAAGCCGTCGCCGGACGTTCGTAATTCGGGCCGACCTGGGAAAATGCCGAAGCGGTGAGTGCGAGGAGAAGGAGCGAGCGCATGACTGGGAATTAATGAGAGGTAGCGAGGGCGGATGCGGGAAGTTCAGCGGCAGCCTTCTTCCGCTTGTGACCGATCATGACGAGTACATAAAAAACCGGTGTGAGGAAGAGGCCGAGGAAGGTGACGCCGATCATGCCGCTGAAGACGGCGGTGCCCATGGCTCGGCGCATTTCAGCACCGGCACCGGTGGAAACGACGAGGGGATATACACCAGCGATGAAGGCGATGGAGGTCATCAAGATCGGCCGCAGACGCAGGCGGCAGGCATCGAGGGCGGATTCGAGCGGGGTTTTGCCATGGTCGTAGTTCTCCTTGGCGAACTCGACGATGAGGATGGCGTTTTTGCACGCGAGGCCGATCAAAACGATGAAGCCAATCTGCGTGAAGATGTTGTTGTCACCGCCCATGTAATGCACGCCGATCAGGGCGAAGAGCAGACACAACGGCACGATGAGGATGATGGCGAGCGGCAGGCGCAGGCTTTCATACTGGGCGGCGAGCACCATGAAGACGAGGAGAATGCAAAGCGGGTAGATGTAGATGGCCGTGTTGCCCGCGATGATCTTTTGGAAGGTCAAATCGGTCCACTCGAACTCGAAACCACCGGGCAGCGCCCCTTTGACGATGCCAGCGATCAAATCCTCGCCCTGACCGGAGCTGAGCGGCGGCAGCGGCGAGCCACTGATATCGGCGGCGAGGTAGCCGTTGTAATGAAACACGCGATCCGGGCCGAAACTCTCGTTTACCTTCACCAGCGAGCCAATGGACACCATCTCGCCAGCCATGTTGCGCGTTTTGAGCTTCGTAATATCGCCCACGTCATCGCGGAACTGCTGCTCGGCCTGCGCGACGACCTGGTAAGTGCGTCCGAAGCGGTTGAAGTCGTTCACATAAAGGCTGCCGAGGTTGATTTGCAGCGTGTCGTAAAGATTCGCGAGCGGCACGCCCTGCGACTTGGCTTTTTCGCGATCCACATCGGCTTCGAGCTGCGGCACGTTCACGGTGTAGCCGGTGTAAGTGAGGCCAAATTTGCCGGAACCCATCGCGGCACCGATCAGCCCCTGCGTGGTTTTGTAGAGTTCTTCGTAACCGCGATCGCCCCGGTCTTCGATCATCATCTTGAAGCCACCCGCGGTGCCAATGCCATTCACGGGAGGTGGTGGCAGCACGAGCACGAAGGCATCCTGAATACCCATGAACTGCCCGTTGAGTGCCCCAGCGATAGCCGCGCTGTTGAGATCGGGCGTCTTGCGTTCTTCAAAGTCCTTCAAGCCGACGAAAACGATGCCACTGTTCGGGCTGGCGCTGAATCCGTGGATGCTCAGGCCAGGGAAAGCGATGGCGTCCTTCACGCCGGGCTGTTTCATCGCGATCTCGGACATGCGGCGCATCACGGCGTCGGTTCGATCCAGCGACGAACCTTCCGGGAGCTGAGCAAAGCCGATGAGGTAGGCTTTGTCCTGCGCGGGCACGAAACCTTCCGGCACAATTTCGAAACCCTTCATCGTGGCCCACACGAGGCCGCCATAGATCATCAGCGCGATGATGCTGAAGCGGATCGTGCGCTTCACGATGCCGACATAGAGATTCGACGACCACTCAAAGAATCGATTGAAGGGCCGGAAGAACCACCCGAGCAGCAGGTCGATGAGCTTCGTGAGAATGTCTTTCTTATCGTGATGGCCTTTGAGAAGCAAGGCGGACAGCGCGGGGGAAAGCGTGAGCGAATTGATCGCCGAAATGACCGTGGAGATGGCGATGGTGACCGCGAACTGCTTATAAAACTGACCACTGAGCCCGCTGATGAAGGCGGTGGGGATGAAGACGGCACAAAGCACCAGCGCGGTGGCGATGATCGGCCCCGTGACCTCCTTCATGGCTTGTCGAGTCGCCTCGACGGGCTTCAAGCCGTTGCGGATGTTTCGCTCGACGTTTTCGACAACGACGATGGCATCATCCACGACGATACCGATGGCTAGAACGAGGCCGAAGAGGCTCAAATTGTTGATCGAGAAGCCCAGCGCATGCATCACGGCAAACGTGCCGACCAGCGACACCGGAACCGCCGCGAGCGGAATGATCGACGCACGCCAGGTTTGCAGGAAAATGACCACCACGAGCACCACGAGCAGGATGGCCTCGATGAGCGTGTGAATGACGGCCTCGATGGATTTATCGACGAAGACCGTGGGATCGTAAGCGATGGCATAATCGACTCCTTCGGGCATTTTCGTCTTCAACTCGGCCATACGAGCTCGCACGGCCTGCGAAACAGCGAGCGCATTCGAGCCCGGAAGCTGGAAGACACCCATGCCGACGGCTTTTTTGTTATTCAAGAGGCTGCGCAGCGCATACTCGCCACTGCCCATCTCGGCGCGGGCGACATCACGCAAACGCAGCTTTTCACCATGCTGGCCGGTTTTGACGATGATCTGCTCAAACTCATCCTCGGTGATGAGTCGGCCTTTGGCGTTCACCGTGAGTTCAAAGGGCGCACCCTTCACCGGTTGCTGGCCGATGGCACCGGCGGCGACCTGGATGTTTTGCTCACGGATGGCGTTCACGATGTCACTGGCGGTGAGTCCACGTGCGGCGGCCTTGTCGGGGTCGATCCAAATGCGCATGGCATACTCGCCACCGCCGAAAATCTGCACCTGGCCCACGCCGGTGAGGCGGGAGAGTTCGTCCTTCACATTCAGCGTGGCGTAGTTGCGCAGGTAGATCTCGTCGTAGCGGTCATTTGGCGAAAGCAGATGCACCACGAGCGTCATGTCCGGCGAAGACTTCACGGTGGTCACCCCATAGCGACGAACTTCCTCAGGAAGCTTTGGCAGCACTTGCGAGACGCGATTTTGTACCTGCACCTGTGCCAAATCGAGGTCCGTACCGATCTTGAAGGTCACGGTGAGAATCATGACGCCATTCGCCGTGCTCTGGGACGACATGTAGAGCATGTTTTCCAGTCCATTGACCGTCTGCTCCAGCGGTGAAGCCACCGTTTCAGCAATCGTCTTCGGATTGGCACCCGGATACGTCGCCGTGACGATCACCGTCGGCGGCACGACTTCCGGATATTCGGAGATCGGAAGCTGGAAGAGCGAGATCGCGCCGAGGATGAAGGTCAGCAGCGACAAGACGCCCGCAAAGATGGGGCGAGTGATGAAGAAGGACGAAAAGTTCATGGTCGTGCCGCGGACTTACTTCGAGGCCGTTTCCTTCGGGGTGCCTGCGGCTTCCACCGGTGCGACCGGCATCCCAGGCATCGGCAGGCGGGCCTGACCGTTGATGATGATCTTGTCGCCAGCCGTGAGGCCGGTGCGGACGATGCGCTTGCCGTCGATGGCGGGGCCGATGGTGACGGGTTTATAGACGGAGACGGCGGGCTGTTTCGATTCGTCGATGCCGAGGACGTATTTGTTGGCCTGATCGGTGAGGATGCTTTTTTCATCGATGAGCAGCGCCTTGTATTTCGCGGTCATCGGCAGGCGGATGCGGGCAAACAGGCCGGGCGTGAGCGAGCCATCTTTGTTATCGAATTGAGCACGGAGAACCATGCTGCCGGTGCCAGCGTCGAGGCGGTTGTCGAAGGACTCGACGTGGCCTTGGTGCGGGTAATCCTTCTCGTTGGAGAGCTGGAGTTCCACCGGCATGCGGCCATCGCCATTGGTGAAGGTCGTTTTGTCGCGTTGCAGCGCCTGGAGCTTGAGCAGGCTGTTTTCGTCGATGTCCGCATACACATAGACAGGATCAACGGTGACAATGGTGGTCAGCAGCGTGGTGCCTGCGGTGACGTAGTTGCCGGAGGTGGTCATCGTGCGGCTGATGCGGCCACTGATCGGGGCCTCGACGGTGCTGTGCTCGAATTCGATCTCGGCACTGTGTTCGGCGGCCTTGGCGGCTTCGAGTCCGGCCTGGGCCTGCAAATTCATCGACTCACGCGTCTCCGCCTGCTCCGGGGCGATGGCTTTGGCGGCCAAAAGGGAGGAGACGCGGTCAAACTCACGTTTCATGGCCTGCGCATTGGCCTCGGCACGCTTCACCTCGGCCTTGGCGGCGCGGAGTTTCGTCTCAAACGGCCTTTGATCGATGGTGAAGAGCACCTCGCCCTTCTTCACGAGGGCACCGGCATGGAAATGCACCTGCGTGATGTAGCCGGAGACACGAGGCTTCAATTCGACCGCCTCCACCGCCTCGACGCGCCCTGTGAACTCCTCCCACTCGACGAGTTCTTTCTGCTCGACCGGTGCGAGGGTCACCTGCGCCGGAGGCATCTGACCGCCGCCATGGCCACCGCCCGCAGGCGGTTTGCCACAGGCGGCGAGGAGCAGCAGGAAAGGGAGGAAGTTTTGAGGTTTCACGGGGCGCGTTTGTTTTGGGGTGGGGAAGTTGACCAGTTGGTTTAATTTGGAGGCAAAAAAAAGATTATTCCTCGTCCTTCAGGCCAAGGATGCGACGGGCTCCGGCCTCCATCTCGTTGAGGTGGCTGAGATCGTTCCAGATGCGGGCATGCAGGAGCAGACCCTCGCCATAGGCGAACAGGATTCGTGCCAAGGCGGGCGCATCAGGCGCTTCGATCACGCCTTGGTAATGCGCATCCCGCAGGGCACTCTCGTAGTAGCGGATGAACTGAGCGAGGATCTCCTGGAGCTTGTCACGCAGTTTGTCGTCCGTGGTGCTCACTTCTGCCCCCAAAGAGTGGATGGGGCAGCCGAGCACGCGACCGTGTTTGGCCTGCATCGCCTCCTGTTCTTCACGAAATTCGCGGAAGCAGCGCCAGATGCGCTCCAACGGTGGAATGACCGCAGAGAAGGTCTGGTCGAGCTTCTTGCGATGCTCTGTCCAGCCATGGTCGAGAGCGGTCAAGGCGAGTCCTGTCTTCGATTCAAAGAAGTGATAGAAGCTCCCCTTTTTCACTCCAGCCTTTTCACATATGTGATCCACGGAGGTCGTGCCATAGCTCCCCGTCCAGATGAGCTCGCTCATCGCTTCCATCAGGCGTTCTTTGGCGTCGGAGGTTCTTCCCATGGCGGCTTTAACGCTCAAACTAGACGTTCGGTCAACAATTCTTTCCTCATCACCTTTATCCGCCTGATTTAGAGCGGATGACTTCGAGTCAGCAGAGGCTTCAGCATGGCCCCGAACATAGAAAGCATCTTTCCTCGCTCTCACTCGCAACTTCACCGAAGTGCCAGCGTTGTTACGCAGCCTTTCCCCGCCTCCTGATTTCTCGCATGTCCGCCGCCACCCTCCTTCTTCCCGCCTCCGACAACGCCTGGCGTGTCTGGAAACCGCGTGCGAGGTCCAGCAGCGAATCCGTGGATACCCCGGCAGAGTCCTCTCACCTGACAAAGCCCCTGCTCATCGGCCTCCCGGCCACCGCCTGCCGCACGATCGGACTCCTCGTGCCTCAGGCCGATGAGGAAACGCTCGAGCAACTGATCATCACGAACCTCGAACGCCGCGGCCTGAAGCTCGACCAATCCGCCGCGGGCAAAAACTACCGCTGGCATCATCTCGGTCACAACGGCGGCCAAGCCATCATCAGCGTCGATGTGCTCGCCGAGCCATTTCCCGAGAAACTGGCCGCGAATCACGCCAGTGATTACACCTCGGCCCTGCGCCTCGCGGAGCTTCCGGCGGATCAAATCCTTCTTCTGGAGGAGCATGGCGATCTCATCCTCGCCGCCAGCCATCGTGGAAAACTCTACCACAGCCATCTTTTCGCCCAAGCCCCTGCGGCGGATGATGCGCTGGCTTTGGAGATCACGCTCTCTCGATTGGCCATCGAGGCGGAACTCGGCGAAGGCAGTCTCACCGGCGTGTCGCTCGTTGGTTCCAGTTTCGACAGCGGTCTCGCGAAACGTCTCAGCGAAGCGCTCGGGCTGCCCGTGCGAAACGTGGCCGATCTGGCTCCGCGAGCTGAATCCGAAAGCAAATCATGGACAAAGCTGCTGCCCGCCACTGTGCGCACTGCCCAGCAGGCTTCCGTCTCTCGTGCGAAGCTGATCCGCTGGTCCATCCTCGGCGCTGGAATGGCCGCTTCCCTCATTTTCCTCGCCTACGCCTACCTCATCTCCCTCGAACGCCAAGCCGCCGATCTCGCGCAGCAGGCCGACCTCATCCGCGAGCCTGCCGAGGCCGTCCGCGAGACGTCGGACAAGTGGAAGTCTTATGGTCAGGCGGTCGATTCGCAGCGTTACCCGATGTTTTTGCTCGCCGAGATCTCGCGGCTCATGCCCGGAAGCGGCATCGTGATCCGCGATTTTGAAGTGAAGGGCAATGACATCGAAATCCGTGGCGAGGCCCGCGATGCACAGCTCGCCTTCCAATTCATCGAGGACTTCAAAAAGAACAAAATCCTCTCCCGCTACACCTGGACGAATCCCCGCCCGGAGGTCAAAGGCACCACCGCCATCTTCCGCGCCCAGGGTAAGCTGCAATAACTCTCCAACTCCTCATGGCACTCGCTCTCACTCCTCGCGAAAAAAAGCTCCTGCTCGGCTGCATCGGCTCGCTGGTGCTCGTGGGCGGCATGCTGGGAGCCAATGAATTCCTCAACCGCCGCCGCGAGGCGCTGGAGCGCATCACCACCCTGGAAAACGAGCTCGTCGAATTGAAGATGCTCTTTGAAGACCGCGAGTTTTGGAACAAACGGGCCAAATGGCTGCGTGAAACCATGCCCGCCACCGAGAGCCTCGGCCAGGCGCAAGCCAAGCTGCTCGAAGACGTGCAGAACGACGCCCTCGACCTCACTTTGAAGGTGGAGCAGCAGCGGCTTCTCGAACCCGTCAGCAATGAAAACTACCGCGAGGTGGCCGTCGAGGTGCGACTGCGCGGTGATCAAATGACGCTGCTCGAATGGCTGGCCGGTTTGCAGAGCCCAGAGCGCTTCCAAGCTGTGAAAGCCCTCGAATTTCAGATCGACTCCAAGGCCAAAGAAAAAACTCCGCAGGCCATCTGCGAGATCACGCTCTCCCGCTGGTTCAAGCCCGAGGCCGGGCTGTAAAACCTTCGCAGTTGAATCCCGCCCATGCAGCGGCGAGGAGCAGCGCCATGAATCGCCTGACGCCCTGGCTCCAACTCGCCCGCATTTCCAATCTCCCCACCGTGTGGACAAATGTCACCGCCGCGTGGTTGCTCGCCGGAGGCCAGCTCGCAGACGCCCGACTCTACTGGTTCATCCTTGCCGGTTCCCTGCTCTACACCGGCGGCATGATCCTCAATGACGCCGCAGATGCCAAATTCGACCACGAGCACCGCCGCGAGCGGCCCATCCCGAGCGGGCGGGTGAATCTCACGACCGTGTGGAGTGTGGCCGTGGCGCTTTTGCTCGCCGGAGCCACGCTCGCCACCGGCTTCGGTGCCGTTCCTCGCATCACTGCTTTTTTGGTCGCTGCCATCGTCTTTTACGACCTCTATCATAAGCAATGGAGCGGCTCGGTCATCATCATGGGAGCTTGCCGGGCACTGCTTTACCTCACGGTGGCCTCCGCCGTGACTCTCGACATCGAAAAAACCTTTCTCCCAGCCCTCGCCCTCGGCGCCTACATCGTCGGCATCACCCTCGCCGCACGCCTTGAGCATCGGAACGGCGCTCTGCCGCCCATGTCCGCCCTCCTCGCCTTTGGTTGCCTTTATCTGCCTGCCATCATCTGCGCCCGAGGCTTTGCCTCCGGTCATGCCAGCACCACGCAGCTCATCATCCTCGGTGCCTTCGCCATGCTCGTGGCCTACGCCACCAATGCGATGCGAAAAGGCGGCCCCGCCATCGGGAAATCAGTCGGCCTTCTGCTCGCGGGCATTCCGCTCGTCGATGCGCTCGCCATTTCCAGCATCTCCGCACCACTTGCCTTCGGCTTCCTTGCCCTCGTCCCCTTCCTGCGCCTCTGGCAGCGCTGGGTGGCCGCGACGTGATCAAACCCTGCTGATTCCATGCTTCGCGTCATCCTTCTCACGGTCCTTCTGCTGCCCGCTTTGGGTCACGCCGAGCGCATGAGCTGGCTGCAAAACGACCGCATCAAGCTCGGTGTGGACCTCGATCTCGGCGGGGCGATCACCTTTCTCGCCTCGGTGAAGGACGGCGCGAATGTGATCAACAACTTTGACCTCGGGCGGCAGGTGCAACTGTCCTTTTATGGAGGTCCTGTTCCCTTTGAAGCAAAGGGCCAGAAGCCCGCCGAGCACTGGCGGCACATCGGCTGGAACCCCATTCAAACTGGCGATGACTTCAAAAACGCCTCCAAAGTGCTCTCACATGAAAATGATGGCCGCGAGATCCATCTCACCTGCCGGCCCATGCAGTGGCCGCTGAACAACGTGCCCGGTGATTGCACCTTTGAAGCCTGGCTCACGCTCGAAGGGCCGGTCGTGAAGGCCCGCGCAAGGCTCAACAACGCCCGCGAGGATCACACCCAATACCCTGCGCGACTCCAGGAACTGCCCGCCGTGTATGCAAACGCCTCGTTTCATCGCGTGATGAGTTATCAAGGCCCCCGCCCATTTACGGGTGAAGCCGTCACGGCAGCCCCGACTCCGCATGGAAAACATCCGTGGTCCTTCTGGACCGGCACGGAAGGCTGGGCCGCCTTGCTGGATGAATCAAACCACGGCCTCGGCCTCATTACCCCAGGCCGCGTGCACTTCACCGGCGGCTTCGCGGGTAAACCCGGAGCGAATGACACGCATGGAAACAGCACCGGCTACCTCGCCGGGCAGGCACAGGAGATCCTAGATCACGACATCCAGTATGAGTTTCGTTACGAGTTGCTCCTCGGTTCCCTCGATGAAATCCGGCAACGTGCCGCTCTCCACCGCTCCAAGGCCCTGCCCGCGTGGACCTTCACCCGCGACCGCCAGGACTGGCATCATCACAACGCCCGCGACACCGGCTGGCCCATCCAAGACCATCTCCAAGTCCTCTTCGAAAAGGACGACCCCTACCTCATCAGCCCACAGACCTTCTGGCAGGCGGAGGAAGCCCCCGTGCTCATCGTTGAAGCCGCCTTCAAGACCTCGCAAAAGCAGGGCGTCATCATGTGGCAGGCACTTGGAGAGCCTTCCTTTGGCTCCAAAAGCCTCCTCACCTTCCCGCTCGTTGCCGACGGTGAGTTTCATCGCCACGTCATCCGCCTCGCCGACCATCCCGCGTACCGCGGCGGCCTGATCCGACTTCGCCTCGATCCCATTGGCCAAGCGGAACCCGATGCTTGGATGAAGGTGAAAAGCATCCGCCTCGCGAGGGAGTAGTCTGGATCAAGAAAGTGGAACAGGATGGCATCCTGTTCGGTTCGACTTCAATCCCTCGAACCCGGTGTGATCTTCATCTCCACCTCTTTGCCTTCACGTTGCACAGTGATGGTCGTTGGCGTGCCGATCTTTA
>JBEIGR010000160.1:0-9814 GCA_040381795.1 Verrucomicrobiaceae bacterium
CAGCGTGGCGCGGGAGCCGCGTGGCTGGAGGCGGCTGTTTCAGAGCATGTTCTCGAAGTCGGACAACTTTTCGGTGAACAAGAACAAGGTCATTGACGAGTCCCTGAAGCGTTACGGCATCCTCATCGCCATGGCCATCCTCGTGGCCGATGTAACCTGCTTTGTGATGATGGTAACCTATCCCCTGCGCATGAAGCAGGTCTCCAAGGAGCAGCGTGAGCAGCAGGGTGAGATCCAGCGCATCCAGGGCTCGAATCCCGAGCTGTCCCGCGTGAAGGCGTTTTAAGCCCTCACCACCATCGTGTCCGCGATGAGATCGTGCAGACAGCGATGATCCGCCCGGAAGATGCACGCAATGTCAAAAAGCTGAATACCCGGTCCCACATAGGTGATGGAGCCGAGAACGGACATCACAAAGGATCGCAGCAGCACAGCCCGCACAAACCCGGCGGGAGCGCCGCTTTGAAACATCACGATGCGGATGCCCATGAGCCATTTGCCGATGGACTGGCCGCGCATCGAGAGCATCACCACATTCACCAGCGTGATGCCGATGAAGGTCCAGGCAGCGCTTTGGAAAAGCTCCGGCTGCGCCTGCATGAGCCGCATGAGATCGTCCATGGTTTCGATTTTGTGCCCTTCGATCGACTGCGCGGCCAAATAAGCCACTGGCAGCAGTGTGAGGCTGTCCAGCAACCAGGCCACGAACCGCTGCCCGCGACTGGCGAGGCTCCATTCGGATGCCAGATTGTGGATGGGGGCATTGATAGGCAGGGGAGGAGGCTCTCCAGCGGGCGTTTCCACTTCCGCCGGGGCAAAACGCTGCGAAAGCGGCTCCCAGTCCGCCATGCTGCTGCTCCAGCACAGGTCTCCCGGCTGGAATTGCCCGCTGCGCAGCCCGGCGCTGATGTCGAGGTCGTTGAATTCGCCCAGTGGTTCGCTCTCCCGAGCGATGTGATACTTCATTCGGCCAGCTAAGGCCGCGATTGAAATCAGGCAAGGATTCTTGCCTCCGCCCCCCGGCTCGCCAAAGCAAAAAGGACGTGCGCACTATTCTCCGAGTCTTTTCCTATCTCCAACGCTACCCCGGCATGGCCGTGGCCCAGATCGCCTGTGCCGTCGGCGGCACCCTCATGGTCCTCGTGCTGCCTTCCGTCACCCGCGAGATCATTGACGTCACCATTCCAGCCAAGGCTTGGGAACGCCTCGCCCCCTCGGCGATGCTCGTGCTTGGCGCTTTCGTTCTCCAGAATTTCTTCAATTCCCTGCGCATCCGGCTGAACAATAGCTTCGAGCAAAAAGTCATCTACGACCTCCGCAGTGATCTCTACGAGCGCCTCCAGCGATTGCCACTGCGCTGGTTCGATAATCGCCCCACGGGCGATATCATGACCACCGTCTCCGAGGACATCCCCGCCGTCGAGCGGGTGCTCATCGATGGCATTGAGCAGGGCCTCGTGGCCGTGCTGCAAATCTTCATCGTGGCCGGTTTCATGTTCTATGCCGATGCCACGCTCGCGTGGACTGCCATGCTGCCGATGCCCTTCCTGGCGCTCGGAGCGGTTTTATATACCAAAAGCGCCCGTGATCGCCATCGCAAGGTCCGCACCGCCTCCAGTGGCATGAACTCGCTGCTGCACGACAACGTCAGTGGCATGCGCCAGATCAAGGCCTATGCCATGGAGAAGGAGGAGCATGCCCGCTTCAACGAAGGCTCCGGCGCATTAAAAGATGCCACGCTGCATCTCATGCATGTGTGGTCCATTTATCGTCCCAGCATGGCTCTGCTCAAGGACATGGGCACGCTCATCGTCCTGTGGTTCGGTGCCCGCGCCATCATGAATGGCAACATGAAGCCTGGTGATCTCACTGCCTTCCTCCTGCTCGCCCGCCTCTTCTACGATCCCGTCGAGCAACTCCACAGCCTCAATCAAATGATCCAGGCAGGCCGTGCCGCCGGCGAGCGTGTCTTTGGTATCATGGATGCCGAGGAGGAGCACGGCATCAACGACGGCGTCGTGCTCGGTGAGGTCAAAGGCCACATCCGCTACGAAAACGTCGGCTTCAGCTACAGCGGGAAGCTCCCCACCGTCCACGGCATCACCATTGATGCTCTGCCTGGACAGACCATTGCCCTCGTTGGCCCCACAGGCGCAGGGAAATCCACGCTCATCAATCTCCTCACCCGCTTTTACGAGCACGATGAAGGCACGCTCACCATTGATGGCACGCCGGTGAAAAGCATCAGCAAGAGCAGCCTGCGTCGTCGCATTGGCTACGTCACGCAGGAGAGCTTCCTCTTCAATGGTACGGTGCGTGATAACCTCCTCATCGGCAAACGCGAGGCTACCGAAGACGAGCTCTGGAGCGTGCTCGAAAGCGCCAACGCCTCCGAATTCGTCAAACGCCTGCCCAACCAGCTCGACACCCACGTCGGTGAGCGTGGTATCAAGCTCTCCGTCGGCGAAAAGCAGCGTATCAGCATCGCCCGCGCCCTTTTGCGCAATCCGCCCATTTTGCTCCTCGATGAAGCCACCGCCAGCGTGGATACCGAGACGGAGCGGCAGATCCAGGAAGCTCTCGAGCGCCTCATGAAGCAGCGCACCAGCTTCGTCATCGCCCACCGCCTTTCCACCGTGCGCAATGCCGATCGCATCTACGTCCTCGAACGCGGCCGCATCACCGAGCAAGGCACGCACGACGAACTCATCGCCGCAGGAGGCCTTTACGCCGATCTTTGCCGGAAATCGCTCATCGGGCCACAGTGAGTGCAGGTGTCCTCCTCGTAGAGGAAAACGTCCGTTTCCCCCTCTCTTCGGCATGCTGACGCCTGCCGCTACGTCTCGGAGAATCACTTGTCGGCAGCTTTCCTGATTGCCAGCAGACCGGGCGGCGTTCTAAAACGTCCTTTTCCCGCTCCCACCATGTCCATCCTCTCCCGAGAAGCCACCATCGCACCGCCAGGTTTCAATCGCTGGCTCGTTCCGCCCGCCGCCATCGCCGTTCACATGTGCATCGGGCAGGTGTATGGCTTCAGCGTCTTCAAGAAGCCGCTCGCCAAAGCCCTCGGCATCACCGCACCTTCCGCCTTGGATTGGACGGAGGCCGATGTGGGCGTGGCATACATTATCGCGCTCGCCTTGCTCGGTCTCTCTGCCGCCGTCTTTGGCAAATGGGTGGAACGCAGCGGACCGCGTAAAACGATGCTCGCCAGCATGCTGTGCTTTTGCACCGGCCTCGTGCTCGCTTCATGCGCGGTGAAGTGGCATCAACTCTGGCTGCTGTATGCCGGTTACGGCCTCATCGGCGGCATCGGGCTTGGTTTGGGTTACATCTCACCGGTCTCGACGCTCATGAAGTGGTTTCCAGATCGTCCCGGCATGGCCACCGGCATGGCGATCATGGGATTCGGCGGCGGAGCGCTAATTGGCGGACCGCTGGCGGAGGAACTGATGAAGCGTTTTGCCTCCGCGACCTCGGTGGGAGCTCAAGAAGCGTTTTTGCTCATGGCGGGGCTTTATGCCGTTTCGATGCTGTTTGGTGCTTGGATCGTCCGTGTGCCTGCCGAAGGCTGGAAACCGGCCGGATGGGAACCGAAGGAGCATGTGAAGCCGCTCGTCACGAATGCGAACGTGGCGGTGGATGTGGCGTGGAAGACGCCGCAGTTTTGGATGCTGTGGGTGGTGCTGTGCATGAACGTCAGCGCCGGCATCGGCATCCTTGGCCAGGCTTCGCCGATGATTCAGGACATGTTTGGCGTGAGCGCCGCCGCCGGCGCGGGCTACGTGGGCCTGCTCTCGCTGTGCAATCTGGGTGGGCGCTTCTTCTGGTCCTCGTGTTCGGACTTCCTCGGGCGGAAGGTCACCTACTGCGTGTATTTCATCCTCGGCGCAGCGCTTTACATGAGCGTGCCGTGGACGCAGGGACAGGGCAATGTGACGCTCTTCGTCATCGTCACCGGCCTCATCCTCACGATGTATGGCGGCGGCTTCGCCACCATCCCGGCGTATCTGCGGGATCTTTTCGGCAGCTATCAAGTCGGCGCCATTCATGGTCGCCTTATCACCGCATGGTCTCTCGCCGCCATCATCGGACCGACGCTGGTGGATCGCCTTTCGGTGGCGAACAAAAAAGTCCTGCCACCCGCCCAGGCCTACAATTCCATCTTCCACATCATGGTCGGCCTGCTCGTCGTCGGCCTCATCGCCAATCTCCTCGTGCGTCCGGTGGACGCGAAGTATCACGTCAAAAACTAAGCCATCGTCATGAACAATCTCCGCATCTTCATCGCCTGGATCTGGGTCACCGTGCCGCTCGGCTGGGGCGTGTATCAATCCGTGAATAAATCCATGCCGCTCTTTGGTGGCGCGGCGCAGCCGATCACCGCGCCGGTGAAGTGATCAGAATTCGCTTTGGCCGCAGAGGGGCAAAGAGGCAGAGGGCGCAGAGTCATTCGATGGGATCAAATCTCTGCTTACTTTGCTCCTCTGCTCCTCCGCGGCGAAAACGAATCTCGGAAACGCTGCCTCACGCCTTCGTGATCTGCCGCAGCACATTCGCGCAGCCGTCTTCGAGGAGATTCAGCACCTTTTCGAAGCCTTCGGGGCCGCCGTAATAGGGATCAGGCACTTCCTTCTCCTCGTGATCCGTGCAGTAATCGCAGAAGGCGCGGATCTTCGTGCCGTGTAGGCCTTCGGGATCGAGGGCACGGAGGTTACGCAGGTTGTCCGCATCCATGGCGAGGATGAGATCGAAGTTCACCAAATCATCCCGCTTCACCTGGCGGGCACGGCTTTGCAGCAGGTAGCCGCGTGCCTTTCCAGCCTCCCGCATACGGGCATCGGGCAGCTTGCCATGGTGCCAGCTCTCGGTGCCCGCGGAGTCGATGCGGATCGTGGCGCTCAGACCTGCTTCATCTACCAGGTGCTGCATCACACCCTCCGCAGCCGGAGAGCGGCAGATGTTGCCGAGGCACACAAACAGGACTTGGAAGGCTTTCTCGCTCATCTCAGGCAGTGACGAGGCGGGCTTTGAATTTCTCCATGGCCTTCAGGATGAGCGGATCTTGATAAAAGCCCTCGTCGGCCTGGGGCCTCTCAGGCTCGGCGGGAGCTGCAGGCTTGGGCTCTTCCTTTTTGGCCTCTACCTTGGGCTTTTCAGGCTCGACGGGCTTTTTCGGCGCGGGAGGTGGAGCTGGCTCATCGAGTAGGCCGAGGCCCATTTCAGAGAAAGCGGGTGCTTGAAGGCTGGCATCGAGCACGAACTCGAATTTCATCGCCTTGCCCGTGAGCTCGGAGATGAGGCCTTCGATGTAGCTGAGCTGCGCCGGGCGCATCAAGCTGTCGCGGGCAAAGCCTTCGGAGGTGGGGAAGCCCACTTTGATGACATTTCGCTGGATGCCGAGCATCGTGCCGGCCTGCACCCACGAGAGTACGAGCGGGCGGCGTTCCTGCACGAGCGAAACAAAGCGCGGCCAGAGGTCGATGTCATCGAGGGTATCGACGGGAGCGGGCTCGGGAGCAGGTGGAGGCGGCTCGGCTTTGGCGACGACCGGGCGAGGCGGAGGAGGAGTAGAAGCAGGAGGCGGAGTTGGAGCAGGGGCGGGAACGAAAGGGCGTTCTTCGCGAACGGTGTTCTCGACCGGTCTTGGAGCCGGTTGAGGGCGTGGTGTGGGTGCGGGACGAGGCGCGGGAGCCACGCGAGGCGTGGACGGAGGCAACGAGCCGCCATCGAGAGCCTCAATGACATCGCTGATGGAGACTTCGTTGAGGCTTTGCACCGCGGCGATGACGCCGAGTTCAAAGTGAAGACGTTTATTGCTGGCCCAACGCATGCGGGCATCCACATCGGCGAGGCCATCCACGACACGGAGAAGCTGCTCCGTGCTGCCCATCTGCGCCTGCAAGGCAATTTCTTCGATGAGCTCAGGACTCAGATCTTCGGAGGCGGCTTCAGGATCGGCCTGCTGCACCAAAAGCGTGCGGAAGTGCTGGATGAGATCACCCAAGAGGCGGGAGAGGTCCTTGCCGGCCTCGCTTTGATCATGCACCGCCCGCAGCGCGTGAACGGTATCGCCTTCGAGAATGCAGCGGGCCAGGTGCGCCACGGTCTCGCCAGCGGTGAAGCCGAAGATATCGAGCACATCCTGCTCCGTGATGTGGGCCCCGCAGAAGGCCACGAGCTGGTCGAGCATGGACTGAGCATCGCGCATGCCGCCTTCCGCACCCTTGCCGATGGCAAAGGCAGCCTTCTCATCGAGCTGCACGCCTTCGAGATCGGCGATGTGCAGCAAATGCTTCGCGATGATGGCATTCGGAATCCGGCGCAGGTCAAAGCGCTGGCAGCGGCTGATGATGGTGGGCAGGATCTTGTTTGCCTCCGTGGTGGCGAAGATGAATTTCACATGCGGTGGCGGCTCTTCGAGCGTCTTGAGCAGCGCATTGAAGGCCCCGGCGGTGAGCATGTGGACCTCGTCGATGTAGTAGATTTTGAAAGGGCAGCGCGTGGGGGCGAATTTGACGTTGTCACGCAGCTCGCGGACCTGCTCCACGCCGTTGTTGCTGGCACCGTCGATCTCCAGCACGTCCATGCAGCGCCCCTCGGCGATCTCGATGCTCAGCTCGTCATCGGGATCAAAGTCGATGCTGGGGCCGCCTTTGGCGCAGAGCGCCTTGGCAAAGATGCGGGCCGTGGAGGTCTTTCCCGTGCCACGCGGGCCGACAAAGAGATAGGCATGCGCCAAGCGACTCTGCGCGATGGCATTGCGTAGCGTGCGCACGACGTGCTCCTGGCCGAGGACGTCAGCAAAGGTTCGAGGGCGGTATTTGCGGGCAAAAACTTGGTAACTCACGCCTTCAGCGGTAGGCAGTGTTTCACCGCCCGCAAGGATGGCATTCGCCCGCTGCCCGGAAGCATGCAAAAGGAGGTGAAAGAATGCCGCTGAGGCTGTTTTTTGCCTTTTCCTCTCCTTTCATCTTTCCCATGAGTTCTCCCACCTGTCGTTTTGGCATCCTCGGTGCCGCTTTCATTGCCCGGAAAAACTGGCAGGCCATCCGTGAGGCGGGGAATACCTCACTCGTGGCGGTGGCGAGTCGTGATGTGGCGCGGGCGAAGGCCTTCATCGGGGAATGCCAGGCCCAGGTGCCGCATCCGGTGAAGCCGGAGGCGATGGGTAGCTATGAGGCGCTGCTGGCGCGAAAGGATATCGATGCGGTTTATATTCCGCTGCCGACGGGGCTGCGCAAAGAGTGGGTGATCCGCGCCGCGAAAGCGGGGAAGCATGTGCTGGTGGAAAAGCCGGTGGGCTGCACGCTGGCGGATGTGGAGGAGATGATCGCCGTGTGTGAGACGCATGGCGTGCAGTTCATGGACGGCGTGATGTTCATGCATGGCCGCCGCTTACAACGCCTGCGTGAGGTGGTGGACCTCGAGGTGGGAACGATCCGGCATATCGCCACGCAGTTTAGCTTCCTGAGCGATGACGATTTTCAACGCACGAACATCCGGGCGCATGGCTTGCTGGAGCCGCTGGGATGCCTCGGCGATCTCGGCTGGTATTGCCTGCGCTTCACGCTTTGGGCGATGGGAGAGACTGCGCCGGTTTCGGTGACGGGTCGCATCCATGCGGAGACACGTCAGGGCGAGGACGTGGCCTCCGTGCCGCTGGCTTTCTCAGGAACGCTGAGCTTCGCGAGTGGCGCGAACGCTTCTTTTTACTGCTCCTTCAACGCGGCGCATGCGCAGTGGGCCATTGTGAGTGGCGATAAAGCACTGCTCCAGGTCTCCGACTTCGTTTTGCCCTACTCGGGCATGCAAACGCACTTCACCGTGACGAAATCCGAATTCGTGATCGACGGCTGCCAGGCGGACATGCATGCCTGCAAATACACCGAAAGCCTCAACGAACCGAGTAACAACGCACCCGAAGCTCAGGAGGTGCGCTTGTTTCGAGATTTTGCCGAACTCGTGCTTTCAGGCAGCCGTGATGACCGCTGGCCGAAGATCAGCCTGCTGACGCAGCGGGTGCTGGATGGTTGTTTGCTTTCCGCGAGGGAAGGCTCGCGAGTGGTGGTGCTTTGAGTGAATCGTTGTCAGCCTTCTTCCAACATGTCGCGAACAGCCGCCATTCCAGAATCACTTCGAAGTGGCGGAGCGTGGTGGCGCGGTGCCGTGCTCGTGCTGATGGCCTTCGCGGTCTACTGGCCTTGTTTGAATGGGTCCTTCCTGTGGGATGATCACAACTGGAGCACCGGCATCGAATGGCCGCTGCGTGATTCGGACGGGTGGTGGCGTGCATGATTGGAAAGGTGACGCCGCGCCGAGACGAGGTTGGCTGGTGCTGGCGATGGTTTTGTGTTGGTTTGCGATGCTGGCCAAGATCTCTGCCTGTGTGGTCCCGCCAGCGCTGGTGGTGATCGCCTGGTGGAAGCGTGGCGGTATTCTCCGGCGCAAGGATGTGCTGCCCACCCTGCCGATGTTGCTGATGGCTTTGGGCCTCGGCGTGCTCATCGCCTGGCTGGAGCAGCATTAGACAGGGGCGATGGGGCCGTTTTTCGATGATCTGAGCTGGATGAAACGCGTCGTCATCGCCTCGCAGGCTGTGTGGTTTTATCTCATGAAGCTGCTGCATCCAGTGGATGTGAGGGTGCTGTATCCGCAGTGGAAGGTCGATCTGGCGCTGGGGTGGCAGTGGCTGGGCTTCGTGCTGTTGCTGGCTGGCGCGGCCTGGCTCTGGAGGAAGGGCGGGCGCGGTCAGATCGCTTTCGCGCTGTTGTTTCTCGGTCCGCTGCTGCCGGTGCTCGGCTTTTACAATCTGAACGGCAGGCGGATGGCCTGGGTGGCGGATCGCTGGGTATATTTTTCCACGCCAGTATTCTTTGCGTTGATGGCCCGGAGAGCGGTGATGCTGCCGCGCCGTGCCGGCCTCTTCCTGGCGGTGCCCTATGCTTCACGCTCTACAAGCTGGGCCGCGCTGCGGAGGCGGAGACGGCATTTCGCGAAGCCTTGCGGCGGCGCCCGGAATTCCTCGCGGCGCACAACGACCTCGGAAACATGCTAGCTGGGCTTGGCAGGACGGAGGAGGCGGAACGTGAGTTCCACGAGGCGCTCCGCTGCTGCGCTGGCGACACGCAGGCGCTCGCCTCGCTGGGCAACTTGCGCTATCGCCAAGGCCGCAAGGCGGAGGCTTTGAAGCTTTTTGAGGAGGTGCTGCGGACGGTGCCGGACAAGGTGCCGGTGCTCGCCAATGCCGCCCGCATCCTCACCACGAGCGGCGATGCTGGTTTGCGGGATGGCAGGAAGGCGGTGCTTTACGCCGAAAAGGCCGCGCAACTCAGCGACCATGCCGACGCCAGTGTGCTGAGCACGCTGGCCGCAGCCTACGCGGAAGCAGGCCGCTTCGACGAGGCAGTAAAGACAGCCCGCGAAGCGCTCGAACGGGCGGAGGCATTTCAAATGCCCGCCAGTGCGATTGAAGCCCTGCGCCTGAATTTGCAAGTGGTGGAGGCCGGGCAGCCGGTGCGGGCGGCGGAGAGATAAATCTCGTCATTCCAGCCTGCGACGTCCGTGCAGCGCTTGGTAGAGCGTGAGTTCATCGGCGTGATCGAGGCCACCACCAGCCGGGAGACCTTGGGCGAGGCGGGTGATGGGGATGCCGGAGGGGCGTAAAAGATCCGCGATGTAGCTGGCGGTGGCTTCGCCTTCGACATCGGAACCGAGGGCAAGGATGATTTCCTCGGCTTCGAGGGCTTTGACGCGTTCGACGAGCGATTCGAGGCGCAGATCCTCGGGCGTGATGTTGTCGAGAGGCGATAAC